>JAFAWN010000185.1 GCA_019241735.1 Terriglobales bacterium | reverse complement strand
ACGAAGAACGTGTCACCATGATCGTCACTACCCATCTGATGGAGGAAGCCGAGCATTGCGATCGTTTTGCCATCCTGAATGAAGGGAAATTGGTCGCGCTTGGAACGCCGTCCGAATTGAAGCAGGAAATTGGCGGCGATGTGATCGTCTTTGACGCCAAAGACCCAGAGATGCTGGCGCAAAGCATTCGCGACCGCTTTGGGTTGGATGTGCAGGTCGTGCCAGGCCAGGGAGGCCGGGGCCAGGTACGTCTCGAATCCCAGCAAGGTCACCGCTTTGTTACTGAGGTGGTCGAAACGCTACCCGGAGTGATTGAGGCAGTTTCGGTCAGCAAGCCGTCGCTTGAAGATGTTTTCATCCGTCGTACCGGCCACCGCTTCTGGGTGGAAAAGGAAGAATCCCGCGACGGGGATACGAGGTAGGCCACCTGTTTCTTATCTTCTTTGTCATTCCGGACAAAGCGAAGAATCTGCTTCTGGGTGCTAATCGCAGATTCTGGCTCGCGTCATAGTTCCGCGGCTACGCCCCGATTCCAATGATTACGGGTGACACTGTGACGCGGTTGACACGCCCGCAGAGTAGGGAATTTTTATTTGTCCGCTGGCTGATCCGCTCGTGCACGAATAGCCTGCTCCGCCAGCATGGCCTGTTGCCGTAAACGGTCTGGAACCTCAGGAACTTCCCGTTCATACGGCACGATCGCGGGGATATCATCCGGCTGTCCGACGAGATAAAGCGCACGTAGCGCCTCCCAAGCTTGCTCGGTGTCGGGATCAACGCTGGCTATTTCGCCGCCGCTGGCGACCGTTTGCCCGGTTTGGGCTAACAGCGTCCGAATCCTGCCGCTGATAGGCGAACGAATCTCAACAACCCGCGTTCCAGTCTGAAGCTTGGCAATCATGCCACCTCGATGTATGGCGGTGCCGGGACGGCTGGCGTCGACGATCTTGCCTGGTTCTAAAGCCTTGACCGACGCGGGCTGAAGCAGCGCCACAATCTGCGGCCTTCCTACCGCATCTCCAAACCGCACCAGCGAAAGCGCGGCATTGCCGCGTACCAGGGGTGAAGAGTCCTCCAGCATTTTCAGTAGCGCTTGGTGAAAGCCGAGGGCGGCAGTCTCCTGCCCCATGACCCAAGCGTCGGTGTTGCGAACCTCCTCCACCGGATAAGCTGCCAAGCGAATAACATCGGCGTCCCATTGCGTGGCGCCCGGCTGCCGCCGCGCCATCCGCTCTCCAATTTGCACGAGCGCGTGCTGTATGTGGCGAGGGTGTTTGTCGTCTCGCAGATAAGAGGTCAGCTCCCTTTCGGACAGCGGCCTCCCGAACCAGGTGCTCCACCAAAACAAAAAAGGCATTAAAACGATGAGCCAGGCGGTGAGGAAAAATAAAATTCGGTTGCGCGTGGACATGCGATGTCGTGGCTTGGGCGCTACCGGAGCCACTTCTACCAGGTCAGGAGGCTGATCGTCGATGCGTGCTGTCAGGTTCATTTTCAATTCATTTCTACGGCGTCATCCTGACCGCGAAACGCAGTCGAAGTATGTTGCTACCGCTGTGCGTGGAGTGCGTTGTCTTTCTCACTCCCCCACATCGGCATCCAGCACACGCTCCTGCTCCAGATAATGTGAAATCGCGTATTGTGCCAGCAACGGAGTCTGTACTCTGATCTCCGCTCCGATCCATTCTCCCTTCGCGTGCGGCAGGTCGATAGGATGATTGCAACGGCCGCCGCTTCCAAATTGAGGGCCGAAGTCCGCGCTCTGCATTTGATCGAAGTGTTTCAGTTCCCGCCAGGCTTCATCCCGGACTGTGCCCGCTACATCAATCTTCAACCTTACCGTGGTCATAACCGCAATCAGCCGTGAGTTCGCGCGGCGAAAAGATGATAAAGCATGACGTACACAACCACGCCAGTCACTGACACGTACAGCCACAGCGGATAGGTCCAGCGGGCAATGTCGCGGTGCTTGTCGAAACGCTCTCGCAGCGCGCGGCTCAGAGTCACGATCACCATCGGAACGATGACGACAGCCAGCGTCACGTGAGAAATCAGGATCGCAAAATATATGGGGCGCGACCAGCCCTGTCCCTGAAAACGGACTGAGCCCACATGCAGATGATAATAAACGTAGCAAGCCAGAAACAGGGTTGAGGTGATGACCGCCGCGATCATGAATGCGCGATGTGCGGCCATCTGGCCTCTATGGATGTATTTGTGCCCAATCAGCAATAACACGGCGCTAAGGCCATTCAAAGATGCGTTAATCGCCGGGAATACTGCGTACTTCGGTGGAACGAACTGAGTCTGGTAGGGAACAGAAAAAACCATCATGCGGCCGGCTTGGTGGTGCGGCGATTTACCATCACAAAGGCCAGCCCGAACATGATCATCGTGAACAATAGCAGGGTAGCGAGGGAAGTGAGTACCGAGTCACCAGATTGTGCGTCCGGATAAAGCAAGAGCCTCAGCGCCGCGAGTCCATAGGTCAGAGGATTGATGCGCATCAGGACTCGCAGCCAGCCAGATGCGCCCGACAAAGGAAATAGCGCCCCCGAAAGCAGCCACAGTGGAATCAGAAAAAGGTTGATGATGGCATGAAAGGCCTGGGTCGAATCCATGGGCCACGCGATGGCGAATCCCAAAGCCGTGAGCGCAAATGAAATCAGAAATATCGTGAGCGCCACCAGCAGAAAACCTGCGAAATTCATGTGAATGCCGACCACTGGCGCAAACACTAAAAATATCAGGCCCTGTATCGCGGACAGTGTTGTGCCTCCGAGGACTTTGCCCAGCACGATAGCGGAACGCGAAACTGGCGCTACCAGCACCGAGAGCAGAAAACCTTCCTTACGGTCCTCAATGACCGACATCATCGTGAAAATGGACGTGAATAAAACAATCATGATCAGCGCGCCGGGATAAAAATATTCCAGGTAGTGCTGTCCTGAAGATCCCCCGGAGCGGAACGAAGTTCCGAACCCCGAGCCAATGACCAGCCAGAATAGTAGAGGGGATGCGATCACGCCCACCACTCGCGCACGCTGACGATAGAAGCGCACGATCTCACGCCTCCAGAGTGTATAAG
>JAFAWN010000184.1 GCA_019241735.1 Terriglobales bacterium | reverse complement strand
GTCCCTACAAAATCATTTATGCCACGCTTTACCATGACATGCGGCCGGCGTTTGTAGTGGACATCAGCGAACAGTTCGAAGCGCGCTTCCAATCTTTGATGGCCTACAAATCCCAGTTCGAAGATCAGGAGGCGGGAAAAGACCTGTTCCCCTCTCAAGCCGCGATCCGCGCCCGCGTGGAAGCGATGGCGCGTTTCTACGGAATGCTGGGAGGTGTTACCTACGCGGAACCGTTCTGGCAGAAAGAAGTTGGGTTGGTGGACGATTTGGCGATGATTCCAGTGCGGTCAATCTGAGCTGCTTCCGCTATTGTGCAGACTCTCGGCTGGTTTAGATCCATGCTCGCTACGAATCTGCTTCATTTTTTCAGCGCCACCGCAACCCCATCTCTAATCGGCAGGATCGTCGTGAATAGCTCGCTCGAGCCGTAAAGCAACCGGTTAAATTCCTGTATCGCCTTGGTAGTAGCTTCACTCGAATTGTTTTCCGTTACCCGGCCGCTCCACAAAACGTTATCAGTGACAAACAATCCGCCCTTGCGCAGGCGCGGAATTGCCAGCCGCAGCACCCGCGGATAATCCTCTTTGTCGACATCATTGAAAATGATGTCAAACTCCTGCTTCTGCTCGGAAAGCAGTTCCAATGCATCTCCGGTTTTCACCGTGATACGGCCGCTGACTCCTGCCCGGTCGAAATAGCGCCGCGCTTCCGCGGAATTTTTAGGATCGCCATCGGTATAGATCACCCGTCCCTGGTCGCCGACCGCGCGCGCCCACCAGATGGTCGAATATCCGATGGCCGAGCCCATCTCGAAAACGCTTTTTGCCCCAATCATCACACCCAGCTGATAAAGGATGCGGCCGACTGCGGGCCCCACAATCGGAATATTGCGCTTGCCGGCTTCGGCCTCCATCTCCGACAAAACCTCGTCGCGCTGCGGCAGCATGTCATACAGATAATCATCGATGGCAGGGCTGGTGATCGCATTATGCCGCCAGCTCGGCGTCGCGCTACTTTGTTCCGGCACGTTCACTCCTCGCATGGTTCGAGTTCATGAAAGCGTCTGCCCTGGCTGCATCTCCACGATTTCAACCCCGCTCACCAGTTTGCGCAGGTCTGCCGGCGTTCCGGTCAGCACCGGAAATGTTGCGTAATGCATGGGAATTACCGATTTCGGCTTTAGCAATTTGATCGCATACGCTGCCTCCGCCGGACCCATGGTGAAGTGGTCGCCGACGGGGAGCATTACAATGTCAGGCGCATATATTTCGCGGATGATTTCCATATCGCCAAACACCGAAGTGTCTCCGGCGTGATAAATCTTCACCCCGTTCGAGAATTCAATAACGAACCCACAAGGATTGCCGCCGTAAACGATTTCCTTTCCATCATGGATGCCGCCCGAATGCACTGCATTCACCATGGTGATCTTCAAATCGCCGACCGTCTGAGTTCCGCCCTTGTTCATTGGCAAGAGTTTTTTCGCGCCCTTTTTTTCCAGCCACGCGCACAATTCGATAATGCCTACCACCTGCGGATCATGTTTCTTAATAATCTCGACTGCGTCCTCGATGTGATCGTGGTGCCCGTGGGTGCACAATAAAACGTCCACCTTGTCCAGCTTCTTTTCTTTCTCCGGGCACATGGGATTGTTCATCACCCATGCCTCCAGCAGGACGATCTTCCCTGCCGGAGTTTGAATGCGAAAAGTTGCGTGGCCAAGCCAGGTCAGCTTAATACCTTTCAGATCCATTTCGAGCAGCTCCTAAATTGAAGGCGCATAGTCAGTGCGCAGCAGTTTCAGTCGGCGCGCAACTTTGACTCGTGCGCGGCAATTCCCGCATGACAGTTTAATATGAAATTGCGGCCGCAGGCAGGTGGCTTACTTCGCAGCGGGCGCGGCCGAAGCCTGGTTCTTTTCCTCAGGGACATTCAGGCGCTGCAATGCTTTTCGAGCGTCCCCCGCCAGCGCTCCGTGCGGCAGAATCCTCAAGTATTCCTGGTAATGCACCGCAGCTTCGCTGGGGTTATGCAGTTTTTCCAAGCACTCTGCCATGCGGAAATTGGCGACTGCGTCATTGTCTTTCCACACCAGCGCTTCGCGATAGCGGTCAAGCGCGGCGCGGTAATTTTTCTTCTTGTAATAGAAATCGCCTACTTCAATGTCCTTGGCCGCCTTATACGGATTCCAGGGATGCATTTCCTGAACGCCGTCGGAAACCTCCGCATTGGGATCGACCGGCAATGTTGAGCTTGCTGGATGACTCTTGGCGTCGTTGGCCGGCGCGCTCAAATCAATTCTGGTGTCGCTGCTGGAGCTTTCACCCGCCTCTTTGTCGCGCTCCGAGCGCGGCGGAGCCTGATTCTGGTCAGGTCCCTGAGTGGAGTGCGGCGCGGTTTCGATTTGCGCAATGCAACGCGAACCTGGGTAAATCAGAGCCAGGGCCAGCAGAAAACGTAACCTTCGTTCCGCCATATATGTAGGTATTCTAACAACGAACGGCGCAAAGCCGGACGGGCGAGCAACTTGCAGTCCTTTAGGGCCGCCGTTTTCATACGGTGACTTGTCACAGTCCGGTTTTCGCGCGACTGCGGGATTTCTTGTCAATAGGGCGGCAAGGGCCGATTCCGGCTAAGTCACTCACTTCACTCGAGATATAAACTTCTGGATCGTGTCCCATTTACCCCCTGCGACCTGCTATTCTTGA
>JAFAWN010000279.1 GCA_019241735.1 Terriglobales bacterium | reverse complement strand
AATTTGATCCGAAAGATGTTGACTACCTTGAAGTCCAGCGCGGAAGCTATTCTGCCGAATATGGAGATCGCACCTACGCGGCGTTCAACGTTGTCCCCCGTACCGGTTTCGAACGCAACAATCAGGCAGAGCTGATCACCAGCTTCGGAAATTTTTATCAGACCAACGATCAGATTAATTTCGGCAGCCACAGCGAGCGCTTCGCCTACTACGCCAGCTTGAATGGAAACCGAAGCAACCTGGGCCTGGAGACTCCAACCGCTGAAATTTTGCACGACCGTCAGAACGGATACGGCGGCTTTGGCTCGCTGATCTGGAATCTCGATGCCGCCAATCAGTTGCGTCTTATCACTTCGCTGCGGCGTGATTATTATCAGATCCCCATCACTCCTGGACAGTACTCTGACGGATCATCCGCAGACAGCCAGCACGAGGCGGACGCCTTCGCCAACTTTTCTTGGGTGCATACGTTCAATTCTCAAACCCTGCTGACCGTTTCGCCTTTCTATCATTACAACCGTGCAAATTACGACGGAGGCCCCAACGATTTTCCCGTCAGCACGCTCGATCATCATTCCTCGGAATATGCCGGCGGGCAGGCGGTTTTCAGCGCCATGCTTCCGCGCAACAGCGCGCAAATTGGCGTTTATGGATTTGCCCAGCGCGATATTCAGAATTTCGGACTTACTTTTAATGACGGCAGCGCGCCCGGTTTTGTCGAGCGCGCGCCAGCCTCCGGTAATCTTGAGTCGCTATTTCTCGATGACAAGTTTAGAGCTTTTCCCTGGCTGACGATCACTGCCGGAATGCGGCCCAGTCATTTTTGCGGCAGCCTGTCGGAAACCGCCATCAGTCCGCGCTTCGGGGCCGCCCTCGAAGTCCCGCGCCTGCGCTGGACCTTTCGCGCCTTCTACGGACATTACTATCAGGCGCCCCCGCTCATCACTGTCTCCGGCCCGCTGCTTCAGTTTGCACAGGTCAATAACTCCGGATTCATACCGCTACGGGGAGAAAGCGACGAGGAGCACCAATTCGGCGTAAACATTCCGGTTCGCGGCTGGACCATCGATCTTGATAATTTCAGGACCAGCGCCGAAAACTTCTTCGATCATAATAACGTCGGCGAATCTGACATCTTCTTTCCCCTTACCATCAGCCGTGCCATCATTCGCGGCTGGGAGGCCACGCTGCGTTCGCCAATGATCGCGCGCCGCGGACAAATGCATCTCGCCTATTCCAACCAAGTTGCCGAGGGCGCTCTACCAATCACCGGCGGCCTAACGGATTTTTCTCCGCCCTCGTCACTTTTCCTCCTGGATCACGATCAGCGCAACACTTTGAATGTCGGCGGCAGCATCAGCTTGCCGCTGCGTAGCTTCGCATCGACCAATGTTTACTATGGCTCCGGCTTTACCGATAGCGGCGGGCCTGCGCATCTGCCTGCGCACACTACCTTCGACGTGTCGCTGGGGAAAGACTTTGCCGAGCGGCTCTCGCTCTCCGCCAATGTATTGAATGCCGCCAACCGGCACTTGCTTACCGATAACAGCCTCACCTTCGGTGGAACGCACTGGAACAATCCCAGGGAAATCTTTGTGGAGTTACGCTATAAATTTCATTACTGATATTAAGGAGAGAAAATCTTATGACGCACATAAAGCATGAAGCGATCGCACCTGCCGCGTTGCGCAGAATTGCTGCGCAAAAACTTGCGATCCTCTGCATGGCCGCCATCGCGGGGGCATTCCTGGCCGCCTGCGGACCATCCAAGCAGGCCACCAAGGCAGAAAGCAGTGCGTCATCGGCCAATGCAGCTGCGGCTTCTGCCGCGGCTACCCCGGGCGGCGTAAAGCATTACCAACTTACCGGCCGCGTGGTTTCCGTGGACAAGCCAAACAAGAGCATTGTCGTTGACGGGGACGAGATCCCAGGATTCATGTCCGCCATGCAGATGCCTTACGACGTAAAAGATGCCAAATTGCTGGACAAAATCGCCGCCGGAGATCAGATCAAAGCCGACATCGTCTCCGAGAACGAGAACGCCTATCTGCAAAATATCGTCGTCACCGGCAAAGGGCCCGCACCAAAACCGGGCAAATGATGTCCCAGCTTCGAGGACCCGACCCTTTGAACTCTCATCTTTCTGATCGTGCGGGTAGGGCGACCTTGGTCACCAGTCCGCTTGTCCCGCTCCCCCGCACCTAGAAACCCGCGGAGATGATGCTGCGAGCCTGCTGTATACTTTCGCCGGCATGAAAGCAATCCGCAGACCTTGTGTCAGCGCCAATCTTGGAAAGCGGGCATATGGAGCGCCAGCTATGAGGTACAACGCGGCTGCTGTCTTGCTAATGGTCGTTTTGACGGCGAGCGCGCAGGTAAGCGTACCCTCGGTGGATGCGGCCCAGGGAGCGGTTTGGGATCTTACCCCCATTTTTCCCGACGATGCGGCCGCCGATCGCGAGCGGGTCGCGATTATAGCCGAGCTTCCTTCGCTCGCTGCGTTCAAAGGCCACCTCGGCGACAACGCAGTGACACTCCGGAAGGCGCTGGACCGCCGGTCGAAACTGATGCAACGCGCACGTCGTGTTTCTTCATACGCGTCGTTAAGGGTTGCTGAAGACGCTCGCGCTGGTTCCTCGCAGGCGCTCCTGGCATCCGCTGGCGACCTCATGGATCAGTTAGGTTCCGCCAGCTCTTTTTACGACTCAGAGATCATTGGCATCAGTCGCGCCAAGATCGCCGCATTCGAGGCGGCCGAACCGGGACTGGCCCCCCACCGACATTC
>JAFAWN010000231.1 GCA_019241735.1 Terriglobales bacterium | reverse complement strand
TATCTTCATTTCTTCAATACTTACTCCAAAACCTACGGCTCTCTGGGGGCGGTCATCATCCTTCTGCTCTGGCTGTACGTCACCGGGTTCGCGTTCCTGATTGGCGGCGAAATTAACGCCAAGATCGAACATGCGGCGGCCGAGCACGGCCATCCGGAAGCGAAAGAGGCAGGCCAGAAAGCCGCCTGATAGGTAAAACCATTCCCGGGCGGAGTGGCGCAAGTCTCATCTAAAAAGCCCGCATCTAATAACCTGGCTGGTGGCGATGAGTTCCATGCGCATGTGGCGGATTGTTGTGATCGCGTTCGGTTTTTTCCTCTTGTCGGGGTCTCCGGCGGTCCATGCCCAGCAGTTGGCAAAGCGACTCATATTAAAAGACGGCTCTTATCAGTTCGCCAGCAAGTGGGAAGTTAAAGGAGACCGGGTCCGTTATTTGAGCGCCGAGCGTGGCGAATGGGAAGAATTGCCCGAATCCCTGGTGGATTGGGACGCCACTGATAAATTCGAGAAAGACCGGGCGGCAGGAGCTCCTGCTCCGGAAGCGGTGGAACTGGACCGGGAGATCGCCGCCGAAAGGGCCGCAGAAGAAGCAAGGTCGCCAGAAGTCGCGCCCGGCCTGCGTCTGCCGGATACCGGCGGGGTTTTTCTGCTGGAGACGTATCAGTGCAAACCTCAGCTGGTCGAGCTTTCGCAAAGCGGTGGAACTGTCGACCAAAACCGCAGGAAGAATATTCTTCGCGCTGCAGTGAATCCGGTTGCAGGCAGCAAACAAAAAATTGTCGTGCCCGGCCTGCACGCAAAAGTGCAGGCGCATATCGCCGTTCCCGAGATTTACGTGAATTTTGACGCCAATGACGCAGACACCGCCACGGGTCCTCAGGAAACTACGAAGCGAAAAACTCCGGTGCAATCCTCGAGCAGTTTTCGGATTGTGAAGATGCAGCCGGCTCGCGACGCGCGGGTTGTAGGTGACATCAAGATCGCGGTCTACGGAAAGGTGAGCCAGGAGCAAGACGGGATCGCGGCAAGACCGGAAAAACTGACCGGCGGCTGGATCAAACTCACGCCAGCGCAGTCACTCCCTACTGGGGAATATGCGGTGGTCGAAATGGTGGATAAAGACAGCATCAACCTCGACGTTTGGGATTTCGGCGTGAACCCTTCGGCTCCCGCTAATAAATCCGTTATCACTGCCACTTCGCCGTTGCCCAAGGCGCCCGATCAAAAAATCGAATTGAAATCAAGGCCGCATACCTAGCTTCAAATTCTGGCAGCTTCCTCGCAAATCCGTTCTATTGCGCGTTCCACATGCCGTGCCTGAGTGTGGGTTTGTCCAACACACAGCCGAAGTGTCATTCGGTCATTGAGCCGGGTATGGGTTAAATAGAGATCGCCGCTGCGGTTAAGGCGGTCCATGATCTTCTGATTTGCCTCATCGCCTCCCTTGTGACGGAAGCAAACCAGATTCAGAGGAACCGGCGCCGCCAGCTCAAAGCGCTTGTCATTTGCCACCCATTGCGCGAACCGCTTGGCCAACTCCACGTGCCGACGTATGTGATATTGCAGCCCTTCGATGCCATAGTGCCGCACTACGAACCACAATTTGAGCGACCGGAAACGCCGTCCCAGCGGGATCTGCCAGTCGCGGTAATCAAGTACCGCCCCGGATTCTGTGGCTTGATTGCGCAAATATTCTGGCAACACGCTAAGGGTTCTTATCAGAGCGCTGCGGTCGGCGACGTAAAAACAGTTGCAGTCAAAGTTGGTGAACATCCACTTGTGCGGGTTAAAAGTGTAGCTGTCGGCGGCCGCTATGCCATCGTGGATATAGCGGAATTCCGGGCATAACGCGGCCGTCCCTGACATGGCCGCATCGACGTGCAGCCAGAGATCGTGCTGGCAGCAAATGCGTCCGATTTCTGCCACGGGATCGAGCGCGTTTGAGCAAGTTGTGCCCACGGTGGCGCACACAAAAAATGGAATGCGGCCGTTTGCAAGATCGTGCTCTATCTGTTTTTTCAGCGCCTCGGGGCGCATGGCGAAATTCGCATCCACGTCGATGAGGCGCAGGTTGTCGGCCCCGATTCCAGCAATCTTTACATTTTTCTCAATCGAGGAATGCGCCTGCGACGAGGTGTACGCAACTAACTTGCCGTTGCAGCCTTGTTGGTTCGCCTGGAACTGCGTAGTTTGTTCACGGGCCGCGAGGATGGCACATAACGAAGCGCTCGAAGCCGTGTCCTGAATCACTCCGCCACCCTCGCTCGTGGAAAGAAACTTTCGCGGCAAGTCGAGCATCGTGACCAGCCAATCGAGGACGTGAGTCTCCAACTCGGTACAGGCAGGACTGGTTGCCCACAGCATGCCTTGGACTCCCAGCCCGGACGAGATGAGATCGCCGAGAATCGACGGCCCGGAATTGTTTGACGGGAAATATGCAAAGAAGTTGGGGGACTGCCAGTGAGTTATCCCGGGAAGAATAATTCTGTCGAGGTCTTCGAGAATTTTCGCCCAAGACTCGGAGTGCGCAGGGGGATCGACCGGGAGCGCTGCCCGGATCTGCCCGGGCGCGGCCTGCGAAAGGACCGGATAAGATTCGATATTCCTCTGGTAGTCGGCGATCCAGTCGATCGCCTGGTGCCCCAGTTTCCGGAATTCGTCTGGCGTCATGTGAAATGATTTGTCTTCGGGCATGAGTTCTCCAGGACGCAGATGTCCGTTCGCGCGGAGTGTGTTCGGACACAGCGATCGAGACTTAACCTACGAAATGTGCGCACAAAAAGAAAGGCCGCCCCGGATTTCGTAGCGGCCCACTGGAAGAAGACGGAAAGAAGGAGCTACGGCAGATAGTACCGGAACGAGGTGAAAACCATCGGCTCGTAAGCGCTGGGGTTGCCGCCCACACCGGTCCATCCGTTCTTTACGACGTAGGAGAATTGCGGTCCCCACTGCAGCCGGCCCTTGGGACCAGAGTAGAATCGATACCAGAATCCCAAAGTTCCTTCGATTATGCTGCGGGTATCGACATTGCAGCTTCCCAATGCTCCCGGGAGGAAGCCCTTGGTCGAAACCGGAAACAGGCCGGAGGTTGCAGTACCGGGAACCGTTTCAATGCCGCAGCCCGATGCTGATTGCAGCGGCGAGCCATAGCCCAAGCCCTTGGTCGTACTTAGAGACGCCCTCTGCGCGTATTCGCCTCCGACGTTTGCGTAAATGTCCAGCTTCTTCGCGTGGTACTCAAGGGTACCCAGGGCCTGTTCACTGCGAATCAGTCCCAGCGCGCCGTCGGCTCGAACATACACATCGGGCAATCCTGTCGTCCCGTAGCGGCCAATGCCCTGGCCACCGAGGAAGTGCAGGCCGGCGTCGATATGCTTGTGGAACATTGAAGCTCGAATGTTGGCGCCGAGTCCGGCCCCGGTGGCCGAATTGTTATAGGCGCCAGAAGCGCTGGGCGTAATCGCGGTAGCGTTAGGGAATATCCGGTCCCGAAACTCGCTCAATAATCCGAAGACTTCGGCGTGCATCACGCCTGTCTGATAGACAGCTTTCACGATGAAATCTGGGGTCTTATTGAAGGCGTACGTAGCGGACGGGTTGTAAAGACCGCCGCTGGAACCTGCGGAGCCGATCAGGAAGTTCGCGCTTGAGCCTTCGCCTCCGACGGTGGTTTGGGCATTTTCTGCTGCGGCCCCCAGCCAGAACGAATTGCCGAACTTTTTCGTTACACGGAAGCCGTATTGGCGCGCCCAGCTGAATCCCACATGATATTGCGGGTCGATGGTCATCGGCAGCACCTCGCTGCGGTTGTCCTCGCCAGCCTTGGTTTCAGTCACCAGGCTCCACATCTGGCCTCCGGTGAAAGTCCATCCATTATTTAACGCTGCCTGAGCGAAAGCCTGGCGCTGGCGCAACGAATAGCTGTTGCTTTGATTGTTGTTCGAGGTGATGCTGGCCGACAAGAAGTCGGCTTCTACGTAGCCCCGTATCATGCCCCTGTTAATCTTCCCCTCCCCCAGCATGGAAATTCGTGACTGGCGTCCGGAACCGAAAAATTCTGACAGGTGTGTCTGAGAGGATCCGGAGTAAGGGATCGAATTGAAGGGAGTATTGATGTCGGCGCCCAGGCCAGTGCGCCGGTAAACCGTTTCTGCTGCGAGGAAGCCGCCGGGGGTGATCGTGATCCCCTTGAAATGCAGCGCTAACGGGCTTTCCAGCGCATCCGTTATGTTCTTCTGAGTTTCCTGCAGACTCAAAGCCGCATTCGTGGAATTCAGTTTTAGATCACTAACATCACTACTGAGCGTGGTGACAGTTTGCTCCTGCTTTGCAGTCTCGGTGGCGGCTGCTTCAGCCTTAGCTTGCGCCTCAGTCGCTGCGGCCTGATTTTGATCGAGACGCTGCTGAAGTTGCTGCAGCGACTGGTCCTTGTTCGAGAGATCCTGGCGCAATTGCTGAATTTGCTGCTGTTGCGCATCGATGGCCTCTTTCATCTCCGCCAGCCGGGCCGATACGCTCGGCGTAGATGCGGCCGCCGCCCTGCGATGATGCGCCTTCACCGGTGGCGTCGTCGGCGAAGTGCCCTGCGCGTATACACCAGCCGCTGCCACCCACAAGAGGACCACCAACCCTGCAAAATGCTTCATTTTCGTTCTCCCACCTGAGATTAGAGTTGAACTAATGCCGGCCCGGAATGCTGCCAGTCCTCTTGGGGACAAAACGGCTGGTCCCCATAGAGCTGCGCACTTCTTCTTTCAGAGGGGATGATCGTAGTGGCGATTTATTAATGGCTGATCAACGCACGATGAATATCCGGTTAATCGAGGGCGGATGATGGGACACCGGCCCATTGCAAAGAGTCTTTACAGAGGTTGGATTTTATTAACCGGCGCAACGCGGAGGGTAGGGTGGCGGTCCATGCCGCTTGCTTCCAGACTTCCTAACCCTGGCGGGAGTTTGCGGCAAATCGCACCGCGTCAGATACTGTGGCACTGGGCCGGCGCTCGGGTGAAGGTCTGTTTTCTATGACCGGGCGCTGCTCCAGCGTACCGATAACCGGTGCATCCTCCCAACCTGCGGACAAAGGGACAAAGCCACGCCGGGAGCACATTCCGTCTATGAACCTCAGCTGGCGGCGGTTTAAGACCTTTGCGGGGAGGGTTCGGAAGTTTCGAAACAGCCAAAGCAGATAGAAACGCTGAAACAAGGAAGGTTTAAGGTAGCGCGCTCCCAGCGGGGTTAGCACTCGAAGCACCCCGTGAGATAACTTTTCCGTCCACATAACCAAACTCCACAGCCTCGCGATGTAGGGTCTTGAACCAGAGCAATTCAAGGGGCAGCATTATGCACTAACCTCGTGGCATGTGCAAAACAAAAATTAATTTTTCCGAGAGGCGAGCGTTTTCCCGCCGGGACACAGATAAGGCGTCCAAAAGCAGAGCCTATTCAGCGGCCTCGTGTTTGAGAAATGGCAGTTGGGACGCGGCTTGGGCCGCCGATTCGAGCTGATGCAGGTCATCCCAGGTGAAATCAGGGCCAGCCGATTGCAGGTCGCTCCCCTTACGGCAAACCTGGAGAACGCCAAGGACCTTGCGATTTTCGTCCATAACCGGCGCGGTCATCAGTTTTTGGATCGGAGCTGAATCTGATTGTTGGGGGTCGCGGCTAAATTTCAGGGTCTCAAAGATGCTCACGTGTTTGACCCGCGCAAAACTGTTAAAAAGTTCGATCTTTCGGCTTACTGCGGTGTGTGCCGCCACCGCTGACGAGCTCGAAACCGGAATGGTTCCGGCGGTGGTCAATTCTTTTGGGGATAAGAACCTCAGCAAGCCGTTGCGCAGGCTCAACATTGCGACCTCGGTGGCACGTACGGCGAGAAAATCTGCCAGTGCGGAGCAAAATTCATCAGCGGTTTTAGCTTGACTTAAGATTTGCAGGTCAAACAGGTTTTCCCGTGCGGGCGCAGCCCCTGCCGCTGACGAGCTTCCGTCAGCACTCTGCTCGACAAGATTGTCCAGCGTTGGATCTGCGTTCTTGGGTGAGGACTCCAAAGGAAGCCAGCGAAACCGGATAATCCATCCTCGACCCGGAGCTTGGACGTATCAAGTTACGTAGGGCTCGTTAAGGCATACGCGATGCCAAAATGGAACAGAGCGGCACAATGGCGGATCACAATCGAGATGTTTCGTGTCCAGCCTCAACCATCGCTTAACCCTTGGCCTGAATGCCATTTTCCAGCGGCAGGCGCTTTTCCCGCCATACCCGGATCCCGCCATCCATAGAACGGACATTCGTATAGCCCATTTTTTGCAGATTGTCGGCGGCGAGGGCAGAGCGGAATCCGCCGCCGCAATAGAGAACCAGGGGCGCCGCAGCGTCCGGCACTCGCTGCTCAACATCGCGTTCAATAACACCTTTGCCCAGATGGACCGCTCCCGGCAAATGATCTTTCGCATACTCACTTTCTTCACGTACATCAATGAGCAGAAACTGCTGGCCGGCATCAATCTGCGTCTTAACTTCGTCAACCGAACATTCTTTAATCCGGCGCTTGGCGTCTTCAACAATTTTCAAAAAACGTGGGGAATGACTTGGGGGCATGGGTCTCCTCGGCTCGATTGGAGTTAGTGAGTATTATCCGCTACCCGGTGCCCCAGGTTCGCGGTGTATTTTGACGCTAACCTCGGCTGAGAAAGATTCTTGCTGGTCCACCGGAACCCAGTGCTTCGCGATCGCGCGCCGTCCATTCCGACTCAATCTCAACCATTCCCACTTCCCGCAGCAAGTAATGACGAAAGCTGCTCCATTCCCGTTGCGCGGGTTCTGTCACAAGACCTCTCTTCACCGGATTGAGATGGATATATCCCAACTTCTCATCAAATTCTGCTGCGTCGCGAACATTGCGGTCATAGTACCGTTTCTGCCAGAACGATCCCGGACGCCGCAAGCGCTTGGTAAATGACAGCTTGAGAAAATGCATCGCTTTGGCCAACGTTTTTGGAGCGGGCTCGCTCACCAACAAATGAACGTGTTCGGGCATGACGACGTAAGCGTAAATGCGCATCTTGAAGCGCAGCCGCATGCGTTCCAGGCACTCGATGAAGAGCTTATAGATGTCCGGCGATGCGAAGTTAGGATGCCGCTGGTAACAACTGAAGGTGACGAAGTGGGACTAGCGGGATTCGTGAAATCGTCTTAATCCGCCTGTCATGCGAGAGACTATACGCTCGCTGACCGTTGGTGTCTGTGACGGCCCAGGTTAGCGCCAAACACGGCGCGGAACCTGGGGCACCCGGCGAAACATCGGACTTCATTGGATGAACGCTCACCCACTCATCCGCAAAAGCGCGAATGAGGCGGGGCACCCGGCGGCTTGCCCAAATAAAAAACCCTCCCAGCAAATGCTGAGAGGGTTCAGCGAACAGAGACACTAACCGCGTACGACGTTGGCTGCCTGGAACCCCTTCGGGCCCTGAAGCAGGTCGAACTCGACTGTCTCCCCTTCGTTTAAAGTGCGATATCCATTTTCCTGAATCGAGGAAAAATGGACGAACACATCCTCCCCGGTAGAGCGCTGAATAAAACCATAACCCTTCGCCCCATTGAACCACTTTACTGTGCCCTTCTCTCTCACAAAACGCTCCTTTCGCCTGACTACATCAGTATTTCGCCCTCCCTGTGAAGCGCGCGCTTCCTACAACCCCCGGCAGGGCAGGACGAAATTACAACAAGACACCCCACATCAATAACCCGGCAAAAACAAAAGGCCCGCAATTTCACGCCGCCTCTTGGAAACGGTGTGGAGTTTGCGAACCTGATAACGCAGCGCCGGATTGTGACCGCAACACACGAAACGTGGGCCCGAAAACCTGATCCGCTGCACAAACTGGCCAGCGAGCACCAGATAATATGCAGAAACGCTATTTCTGGCAAGAAAAAGTTCCAAAGCTATGGGAAGGTTGGAGCACCTCTATGAGTCCAATCGCTCCGACCAGCAGGTCGACGAGCTGGCAGCCGCCAATAATTCCGAATCGGATTGCAATGTTCACTCGTCACACAGATGCATGATGACCATCACATCCTCTTCCGAAGCAGATTCAGTACTCTGATTGATACCCGTCAATGGCTGGCCTCGATTGAAGCGCGAGGCTTGCAATGCTGCACGCTATCACGAAGAGTTCAGTTCTTGCCCAGCTTGTATTTCTCCTGCCAGCGTCCGCGATGGCGTGTTTCGGCCAAATGCCGGCGCAGCCCAGTAGTGTCGACACCCTGCGGCAACTGACGCTGAAATCCGGATATATTTTTTCGGGTTCGGTCACGGCGGTGCAGCGAGTCGCGCCACTTGCCCAGAATGACCTTCCCACCATGCAAGTGACTTTCCGCGTAGAGGAAGCTTTTGCAGGCGTTAGGCACGGTCAGCCGCTGATTATCCGGGAGTGGGCGGGATTGTGGGGCCAAGGCGAACGCTACCGTGTGGGGGAGCATCTGGTCTTATTTCTTTACCGTCCCAGCAAGTTGGGGCTGACCAGCCCGGTAGGCGGCGAGTTGGGGCGCTTTCGAATCGATCCTGAGGGATTTGTGGCCTTGCACCCCCAGCGCACTGTATCGTTTTGGGAACCACCCATGCAGACCGCTATGCGGGGAAAATCGCGTATTCGCGGACCTGATTTCTGGCGTGCCATTCGCCGGGCGCGCGAGGAATAGGCGGTGCGGGAACCATTATTGCCTGTGTCAGGCTGCGATGTTTACGAAGTACCCGCCGACGCTGCGGTGTTCACGGAGGGACCGAGATGAATTCCAACGGCTTCTCCGCGAAGACGGCGGGACCACCCAGCCTCCACTGCCCGGCAGCCATTTGCGCTGGTGTAACCCTTTGGATTGCGGTCCTTGGCAGCACGCCCACAGCTTTCGCCGGAGGCCCCGGCTACGTGGCAGGGGTGACGGTTTTTAATGCTGGGGAGGCCGGAGTTCCCCTGACTTGGGCGCAGGGACGGATCTCGTATTACACCGATCAGGGTAACTTGAGCCCGATTCTTCCCGGCGCATCGGCAGATGCATTTGTGGCGTCTGCGTTCAGTCAGTGGACCTCGATCCCGACTGCGGCAATCGCCGCCACGCGAGTAGGACAACTCGCCGAGGATGTCAGCGGGGCGAATATCGCGATCGGGCCCGATGGCAGCATCAGCGGACCTCAAGATATTGTTCCCAGCGCCGTTACGACGCCTGTAGGGCTTGTTTACGACGCCGATGGCACGGTTACAGATGCTCTGCTGGGTGCCGGGGCCGGCAGCACTGCGGATTGCTTCACCAATGCGGTATTCGGCGGCGTCGATAATGTCGGGTTGGACGCGCACTTTCTTCATGCCCTTGTGGTAATGAACGGCAATTGTGCTCAAACCCAGGACCAGTTACCGGACGTGCAATATCGCCTGGTCCGAATTCTGGGACGTGTCCTTGGCCTGGATTGGTCGCAGTTGAACCTGAATGTAATTACCGGTCAGCCGCCGCCGACCGCGGCCGATGCTGCCGGTTTCACGGTAATGCACGGGCTGGATCCCGTGAGCTGCGTTCCTATTTCGCGCTGTTATGTGAATGCGGAACAGCCGAAGATGGATGATGCGGCCGCATTATCGCGCCTCTATCCCGTAACCACTCAGAACGTTGCAGGCTTTGCCAGTAAGCAACTTTTTTACGAAACCACGGCCCGCATCCACGGGTCGGTTCGTTTTGCCGATGCGAACGGAGCCGGAGCTCAACCGATGCAAGGGGTGAATGTGGTGGCGCGGTGGATCGACCCGGCGACGGGTTTGCCTTCCCGGACTTATGCCGCCTCATCGGTTTCCGGGTTCTTGTTTTGCGCCAATGCGGGTAACGTGATTACGGGATTTAATGACAGCACCGGCTTGCCGTTCAATCGTTTTGGCGCGAACAATCCGGCACTGGAGGGGTCTTTTGACTTGGCGGGATTGCAGATTCCGGGTGGAGCGAGCAGCGCCCAGTATCAGCTCACGGTCGAGCCGATAGATCCGACCTGGTCGGCGCCGGTAGGGCCTTATGCCGGATCTCAAGTGGAACCGTCTGGCAGCGCCCGGCCTATCAACGTTACGGTCAGCCTGGGCGCGAGCGTGGCTCAGGACGTGTTGATGCTGGGCAGCGCCATCCAGAAAGCAGACTGGTTCGAACCGACGACCTACTCCGCGCCAGCCGCAGTTCCAGTGGAGGGAGATTGGGTAGGATCACTGAGCGGAGACGGCAATATTGACTACTTCTGGTTTCCAGGGCAAAACAACCGCACGCTGTCAGCGATTGTTACGGCTCTGGATGATAGTGATCTGCCCACGGAAGCGAAGAGCCAGCCCGTAATTGCCCGCAACGCTGGCTCGCGCCGGGGACACTGTATCCCCATAAAAGAGGCGCGCATGATATCTAAAATCTGGGCGGCCGTCGCCGCGGTAGTCCGCTATGCCGAAGCGGAATTTGCCCGGCGCGAGGAGGACCGCATCCAGCCTGCTAACTCCGAAAAATAAAGTGTTGAAAGCCGAAGGCGTATTCGCTGGCGCCGGAGTGCTACCGGGATTATCCAACGACCACATCCCGCGGCGCGGCACTCACAATTACAGGCTTTGGTTTCCAGCCAAATACTGTGGTCTCAATTGGCGGAGTGAATACTGGCCTGCTTTCGTCATCCCCTAACCAGATTATTGTGTCGGCGCCAGTCATGGCCGACGGTGTCCAGGATATTGCGCTCACTGACCCTACTGTGGGCGCGGCGTCCACTATGAGCGGGGCCCTGACCTATGGAGCTGGGCCGACTGACATTTTGAAGTTGATTGTTGGCTCGAACCCCGCAACATCGGTCGGGCGGGCGGCGGCAAACCCGTTCATTGTGCAGGTTCTCGCCGCGGATGGCGTGACGCCCGTTGCTGGCGCCAGCGTATTCCTGACGGCCAGCCCGGCTTCATCGGTGGGATTCACAGCTTGCGGTGGGGGCGGGAGTTGCACCGTAGTGTCGGACCAAGGTGGCCTGGTATCGACGCGTATGAGCGTGATCGCACCCGGCACGATAACGATTACCGCGGAACTGGCGCCTGCGTCCTATTCACTCCCGCAGCAGGTGCAGGGGACGCTTCTGGGCGTCTCCGCTCCGGAGGACGTTTCGCTCGCCAGCATGCGGGCCTGGGTTGCACAGGGCGCGACCGTTAACCTGATCATGACGGCGCGGGTAATGCAAAACGATCTTCCGTTGAGCGGAGCGACCGTGTATTTTCAGGTGGTCAAAGGTTCCGGGACGCTGAGCGCAGCATCGGCGGCGACTGATTCAAACGGCTATGCGGCTTCAACGCTTCAAATCACAACGATAGTGGGGGACGTAACGGCTAGCGCGTGCGTGGGTCCGTCGAGCAACCTTTGCCAAAATCTGGATGCGACGGCGGTCCCATTAAATGCGTTGCAAGTACACGCAGTGGCCGGCGACTCACAAATACTCGCTGCTGGCCAGAGCTTCCAGCCAGTGATTGTGGAGATCACCGATTCCTCAACTCCGGCTAACGCAGTGCAAGGAGCTACCGTCGTTTTTCAGTCGACGGTAGGCCGGTTACTTTCCACTGTGCCAATTATCTGGGCTGGGGACACACCCATTACCCAGTTCCCTATGCCAGTCATACTTCTTTCTTCGCAGACATCGCTACAATCGGATGTCAATGGCCTGGCCAGTTTTCAGGCGGCGACTGAAGGATTCGCGGGGCCGCTACTTATCACGGGAACGGCCGCAGCGGGTAGTGGCAATCTGAACTTCCACCTCGAATCATTAGTGCCGGTCCCATTGCAGGACGAGCAGAATACGTGGAGGGTTACCTCCCGAGCCTTCGGAGGTTCCTACGAAGATACGAACTAACCGAGCATGTGGTGACTTGCCTTACTTCTTAACCCATTGGTCCACCCAGTCGTTGACGGTCTTGTACCAAAGCTGGCTGTTTTGCGGCTTCAACACCCAGTGGCCCTCGTCAGGGAAATAGAGCATCTTCGACGGCACCCCCAAACGCTGTAGCGTGGTGAACAACTGAAAGCCCTCTGACACATCGAGGCGGTAGTCCAGTTGGCTGTGAATCACGAGCGTCGGGGTCTTGAAATTCGTGGCAAAAAGGTGCGGAGACCATTTGCGATACAAGTCGCGATGGTTGTAGGGCGTCCCTTCAAACTCCCACTCGTTAAACCATAATTCCTCGGTTGTCCCCCACGCGGACTCGGTATTGAACATCCCGTCGTGAGTCACAATGCATTTGAACCGGTCGGTGTGACCAAGGATCCAATTCGCCATGTATCCGCCGTAGCTCGCGCCCAGCGCGCATTCCCGGTCTTTATCGATGAACGGATAAGTTTTTGCCGCATAATCCAGCCCCTTCATCAAATCTTCGAACGGCGCGCCACCCCAGTCGTCATTGATAGCGTCAATAAATTTCTGCCCATAGCCGGGTGAACCGTGAAAATTGATGAAAACCACCACGTATCCGCTGGCGGCAAACAGCTCGAAGTTCCAGCGATAACTCCACTCATCTCCAAACGGGACCTCAGGGCCGCCGTGAACAATAAATTTCACCGGATACTTCTTGCTGGGGTCGAAGTTCGGCGGCTTAACCAGAAAGCCTTCCACCTTGTCGCCATGAGCGCCGGTGAACCAGAATGTTTCGAGTGGGGACATCGAGATTTGGGAGAGGAAGTCATTCAGTCGCGTCAAGGCATGGGGCGGATCAGAAACCGTCGGGCTGGAATTGGTTTCGTACACCTGGTTTGGAAAGGAAACCGACATACGCGTGAAGATGATACGTTTGCCGTCCGGAGTAGCTGCTAAATTGTCGTTGTAGCCATCGCGCAGCAGAATGTTAGCGCTATAACGAGCCGATCCCTTTGGCTCGCCATCCACGGCAATTGTGCCCTCAAAGGGCCGGCTGATTTCGAATGAGTACACCGGCGCCTCCCCCTCCGACTCGTAAACGAAAAAGATGCGTTTGGAGTCTGGCGACCAGGTGAAACTACCCACCCAGCGGTCGAAATTCTCCGTCAGATTCTTCTTCTGACCGGTCTTTCTGTCGTAGAGCATTAACCGGAATCGATCACTCTCGTATCCCGGGCGCTGCTGCGCGCGATATGCGATGTACTTTCCGTCAGGCGAATAGAGTGGGGTGGAATCGCTGGCCCGATTTTCCGCGGTAAGGTTTTTTGCTTGTCCTCCGTTAACTGAAACAATCCACAAATCGTTGTTCGTCGAAGTGGCGCCAACCTTATCGTGATTCGAGGCGTAGCAAATTTCCTGCCCGTCAGGAGAGAAAGCGTAGTTATCCTGGCCGCCTAAGCTGAACGGCGGAGTATCGTAATCGCCGGGAGTGAGATCGAGCGCTGCGTCCGCCGCACAGGCGGAGACGCCTGTCTCCACGCAGCTGGAGACCGGAACGACCAGCAGATGACTACGCTTTCCCTGCTTATATGCGGTCCAATGGCGGTAGAGCAGGCCAGTGAAAATCTGCGCCTTAACTTTGGAGTTTTTGACTTCATCCAGCTTCTTCGCGTTACAGGCTTCTTCTTCTGCGGGCACCCCGTCGCATTCTGGATACACATCGGAGCGAAACAAAATGCTATGACCGTCGGGCGACCACAATTCGCCATCGGCCTCGGTGGCGGTCGAAGTCAGCCGGTGGACTGCGGTGACAGTTCCGGATGCGCCATCAAAATCGGCGATCCAAATTTGCGAGCCGCCATCTTTGCTCGAGACAAAGGCAAAGTGTTTGCCGTCCGGTGCCCAGCGCGGGCGGTCAGCGTCCTGACCGGAAATGATTTCCTTTTCCGCGCCAGTCATTCCGGCCGAAGCGGAAAGCGGCACCCCCCACACATGTGGCGTCCGGCTATTCGCTTCCAAATCCGCATCCACGGCGGCGAACAGCACCCACTTACCATCCGGGGAAGGCTGTGGCTCCTCGATCCGCTTCAGTTTCATCATGTCTTCAAACGTGAATGGATGTTTGCCCTGCGGGAATGCGGGAATTGCGCACGCAACGATAAGAATGGCCAGCAAAAAATGGCGCATGGTTAGGCTCCAGCTAAAAGAAATTGACCTGCACGATGAGTTTTGATAAATGCCAGGCGCGAGTTATTGTATGCACTCGAGGATTTCCGCCTCAGTCAATGTGTGGTCCGAGGCCTTGGCGCGCTGATAAATCCGCTCCACCACTTCCTCGCGCGCAGGAAATTGATGGCGCTCAAGCCAATAAAGCACATTGGACTTGCCGCTCATGGGGCCGATATCGATGATCTGCTCTGATCCGAACAAATTCGACGGCACTCCGGAATAAACGGCATCCGCGAGTTCGGCGTCATTTTTTCGCAAGGCTTTAATGACGGCGGCTGCATGCACTCCAGTTGCCGTGCGGAATGCATCCTCGCCAACAACGGGGTAATTCACCGGGATCGGAATCCCTGTCGCCTGGGAAACCGCCTGACAATAATGTTTAAGGCCGCTCAAATCCTGTTCCGCCCACGGAGCAACGCCCATGAGTTTCAGGTTTACCAGCATCTGGTCCATTTGGGTGTTGCCACTCCGCTCACCGACCCCGATGGCGCATGCATGCACGCAGTCCGCGCCTGCCATTAATGCGGCCAGGGAATTGGCGACTGCCAGGCCGCGATCGGAATGGCCATGCCAATCTGCGCGGATTTTTTCACCCGAGGGCTTCACTACTTCACGCAGCACAAACTCAACCAGAGCAAAGGCGCCGAAAGGGGTGGCGTGTCCGGCCGTATCGCAGATCACTATGGCGCGGGCGCCACAACTGATCGCCGCCGAATAAAGCCGCTTGACCATTTCCGGATCGCATCGGGTGGTGTCCTCGGTGACGTACATTACGTCGAGTCCGAGAGAGATGGCGTACTTTACCGCCTTCTCGGTGGTTTGAAGCAGAAAGTCTTCTGTCCAATTCTCGGTGTAACGGCGGATGGGGCTTGAGCCAATGAACGTCGCCGCCTCGATATTGAGGCCCGTGCGCTGCACGATCCCGGCGATCGGGCGAATGTCGTTCTCATGGGTGCGCGCGGCGCAATTGGCGCGCATTTGCATCTTCTCCCGGACGATTTCTCGCGCTAACGCCTCCACGGCTTTAACTGTGCGGGGGCCTGCCCCGGGCAAGCCAAGATTAGCGGAGTTAATTCCGAGGGCCTCCATCAAGTGAAGGATCTCGATTTTCTCCTCTATCGCGGGATCCCGCACGGACGGTGACTGCATCCCATCGCGCAGGGTTTCATCGTTCATGAGCACACGGCTGGGAAAACGCAACGATGCGGAACGTTTTTGATTCCAGTCGTAGATGAGTTCGGAGGATTTCACTTCACGGAATTATTACGTAAAATTACTTTTCCTTCGGAGGTAGGGTCAGGCCAAATATTGAAAGCTGTCCGTTGCCGGCGACATTCAGTCCTGAACCCTCCTCGGGATTAGGCAGATAGAGGGTCCTGCAATGCTCGCAGCGATAGACCTCGGCGTTTGGCCCCCATGCCTGCTCAAGATCTCCACACGCCTGCTCTACAACATCGGTTGCATAAAACCAGCGCTTCAAGTGCCCGCCGCAAAACTTTCCTTTTTCATTCTTTTCGTTGCAGGACCGCTGGCCGGGCTTTTTCACTTTGACTTTGTGCTTGCCCACTTGGGCGGGAGTGGGTAATTGGGTGGTGGCCAAAAGGGAGCTCATTTCAACGAAGGATTGACTTTTGTTTGCGGAAACGATTTTACCCGAATGACACAGGGCCGTGCAGGCCGCCTTAGTATTCCACGCTGACCAGATACAAGCCTCGTGCCGGGGCCGTCGCGCCCGCCTGGGAACGGTTACGGGCCTCGAGAATTTCCCGCATGCATTCCGGTTTGCGCTTGCCGGAACCTATCATGACGAACGTGCCCACCAGATTTCGCACCATGTGGTGCAGGAATCCCGTCCCTCGAATCACGTAAATGAATTCGTCACCCTGCCGCTCCCAGCTGGAGTGCTGAATGCGGCGTACGTTCGATCGGGGCTCTGCGGTGGATGC
>JAFAWN010000192.1 GCA_019241735.1 Terriglobales bacterium | reverse complement strand
GGGGCACTGATTGGAGCTCGTTCGCGCCCCACGGTTTTGCAGGGATTGGCGCAGGCGCAGCGTACATATTTTTCGCCTACATCGGATTTGACGCGGTTTCGACTACCGCGCAGGAGGCGAAGAATCCGCAACGTGATTTGCCAATAGGAATGATCGCCTCTCTAGCGATCTGCACCGTCTTATATATCGCTGTAGCCGGCGTGCTGACCGGAATGGTGCGCTGGCAGCAGATCAACATTGAAGCGCCGGTGGCAAGGGCCTTCCTCGACCGCGGTCTCACCACCGCATCGCACATCATTACTCTCGGGGCGCTGGCCGGACTCACCAGTGTGATGTTGGTGATGCTGCTGGGCCAAACGCGCGTGCTCTACGCAATGGCTAATGATGGATTGCTGCCGAAGAAATTTTTTGCCGATGTCCATCCAAAATGGCGGACACCGTGGAAAAACACGATTCTGGTGGGTCTGCTGGCAGCGATTGTGGGCAGCCTTACGCCAATTGACGACATCGGAAAAATGGTGAACATCGGAACGCTGCTGGCTTTTGTGATCGTGTCGGTATCGGTGCTGGTGTTGCGGCGCACCAACCCTGCTCAGCCACGGCCGTTTCGAACGCCCTGGGTGCCGCTGGTGCCGATCCTGGGTGTAATTTCCAACGGCTACATGATGTACAAACTTGGCTGGGTCAACTGGGCGCGGCTCATTATCTGGCTGGTAATTGGACTGGTCGTTTACTTCACCTATGGCCAGAAGCACAGCCGGGTTCAGGCGATGGAAACGGCCGGAACCGGTGCTGGCGCTGCGTTTCCACGAAAATAATAAAAAAGCATGGCATGGACGGCCTTCCGCATCCTGCGGCGGGCCGTTTCACTTTTGTACGGTCGTTCAACGTTTATGAAAATCGTCACTTCGGCAGAGATGCGTGAGATTGATCGCATCACCAGCGACCGCTACGGGGTCACTTCGCTGACCCTCATGGAAAATGCCGGCGCGGCGGTGGCGGGTTTTGTGCTCAAACATTATCCGTCGGCGAGAAACATTGGAGTAATCTGCGGCAAGGGAAACAACGGCGGCGATGGCTTTGTGGCCGCGCGCCGGTTGCGGGATGCGGGGAAGGCGGTCAAGGTACTGTTACTGGCGGAGCCCTCCGAACTTCGCGGCGACGCTGCAGCAATGTTTTCAAAGCTCGAGATTGCGCCGGTGTTGGCGACTTCAACCGGGGAACTAGCCGCCGAAAAAGCGCAAGCAGTATTCAACTGCGACGTCTTAATAGATGCCATCCTTGGGTCTGGCTTCCGGCCTCGCGTCAGCGCGCTTTATGCACACGCCATTGTGCACCTAAACGCCAGCGGGAGGAACATCGTGGCTGTGGACATACCCTCAGGCGCAGATGCCGACCTCATGGGCGCACAGGGCGGTACAGTGGCTCGTGCCGATGCGATTGTTACTTTTACCGCCCCGCGGCCAGCTCACAGTTTTGGCAGCTTAAGCCCAGGTCCGATCTTGATTGCGCCCATCGGATCTCCGGACGAAGCAATCGTGTCTACGCTCAGGCTTAATTTGATTACGCCTAACGACCACCAGTGGGCGATCAAGCCACGGCCTGCGGATTCCAATAAGGGCAACTTTGGCCACGTATTGGTCACCGGGGCGTCGGTCGGGATGTCGGGTTCGGCAGCCATGGCGGGAATGGCCGCACTTCGCAGCGGCGCCGGACTTGTCACAATCGCCTGCCCCAAGTCCGCGCTGCCGACGGTTGCCAGCTTCCATCCCGAACTCATGACGCGGCCTTTGGAAGAAACCGATGCCGGCAGCATCGCTATGCGCGCTCTCGATTATGGCCGTCTCGACGAGCTCGTCAAGGGAAAAACTGTGCTCGCCATCGGCCCCGGTGTCTCCCGAAACGCAGAGACATCAGAATTTGTTCGCACGATAGTTAAGAAATATGACATGCCGATCGTGCTCGACGCCGATGGGCTTAACGCCTTCGAGGGCTACACCCACGAACTGAGTGGGGCGGAGCGCCCGCTGGTAATTACGCCTCATCCCGGCGAGATGGCGCGGTTGCTGGGATCATCCGTCCGTGAGATCCAGAGCGATCGTCTGGAAGCAGCCCGAAAATTCGCAGCAGATCACAACTTGATCGTAGTGCTGAAGGGTCATCGGACGCTGATTGCTCAACCCAATGGGGAAGTGTGGGTGAATCCGACAGGGAATCCTGGAATGGCAACCGGGGGCACTGGAGATATTCTCACAGGAATTATCGCCAGCCTCATCGGTCAGAATCCGAATCGCATTGTTGATGCGGTGGTTGCGGCCACCTACATCCACGGTCTCGCCGGCGACGTCGCTTGTGAAATTAAGGGCGAACAGTCGCTGGTGGCGACGGATTTAATAACGTTTTTGCCCGACGCATTCAGGCGGATAAAGGAGTTGTCGGGTGTCAGCGAGGTAGTAATTTAATCAGGGCAAGATCTGAGAACGAGTGGCTTTAGGTTAAGAGTTCAGAAAATGTCTCCCTCGACCTCCGTGATCCGTCAGTTTTGGTGCAGTTATAACAAAGGCTTATGCGAAATTCAGGCCAGGGGAGCCGGCCTCCCTAACCGGAACCGGCTCGAATTGGTACACGAACTTTCGTAATCTACTTCCGAACAATTACAAAGTGAGAGAGTCATTGTAACCATGACGCACTTTCCCCAATCCAACGCACAACATCGCGCGACGCGTATTAAGCTGGGCAGTACAGTCCCGGCCCTGGTGCTTTCTGAAGACGGGCATCGCGCCAAAGGCAAACTTCAAACCATTTCCGTCACCGGCGGCCTGTTGCGGCTGGTCAAGGCGCTTCAGCAGGGAGATTTCGTCGAGGTTGCCTTCCAGACACAATCCGGTCCGGTGCACGGTATGGCGGAGATGCTGAATCCAACGCTACGCGCAACCGATGGAATCCTCCAGCCATTCCGCTTCATTGCGCTGGCGGATGATGACCACCGCACCCTGCGCATGGTTGTGGATGCGGTCACCGACCGAAGCTTCGCCGGCCTCCGCTCCGAGCAGTGGACGTAAGCAGAAGCTCAACTCCATTCTCTTCACGCGACGCACCCATGACATACTGGTCATGAAACCAGGACTCGTGCGTGAGCGGCAATATCCGACAGTATCTAACACACTCTTCGGCGGAGACTATTTCCGTTGGCAAGAACCTTGCCCCGACGCTGTCTCCGCCGTCGATCGTGCTGCTTCGAGGAGATTTAGGAGCCGGCAAAACTACGCTAGTGAAAGGTATCGTGGAAGGTTTTCACGCCGCCTCTGAAGATAGTGTCACCAGTCCCACCTTCACCCTGGTACACGAATATCGGGGGACGGGCGTTCACATCTATCACATTGACCTTTATCGGATCGACACCCTTCGGGAGTTGGAAACTTTGGGGCTGGATGACTTACGCACTGAAACCAGCATCTTATTGATAGAGTGGGGGGAG
Organism: Terriglobales bacterium; assembly: GCA_019241735.1. Taxonomy (GTDB): domain Bacteria; phylum Acidobacteriota; class Terriglobia; order Terriglobales; family Acidobacteriaceae; genus JAFAWN01. The sequence goes on along the minus strand of JAFAWN010000192.1, from coordinate 304 downwards.
AAATTCGATCGGTTGGTGCGAGAATGTAACCTTGAAATTGCACTTGAACGGATCGGGGAATACGACCGCCGAATTCAGGTGACTACGCATTGAAGCAAATTCCATCCGCAAACAGGGGAAACTTGATACCTAGAGGAATGGCCGTACTAACGTTGGTTCTATGCGTCACTTTATGCAGCGCGCAGTCTGTCCAATCATCGGCTATCAGCCAAAGAGCCTCTGATGGACAGTCGGACGCCGGCGCCGCACCCATGCCACACAGCAGCAATGGCAGTGACAAGTCAAAGCACAACACCGATCAGCG
>JAFAWN010000465.1 GCA_019241735.1 Terriglobales bacterium | reverse complement strand
CGGCCAATAATAGGCACAATTTACAAACTGAAATTCAACTTGCGGTGGTAGTCCAAGACTCCAAGGACCGTACATTCTCCCTTACCCATTCCCAAATGAAGTTTTCCAACCATGAAGAGGAATTAACACCTTGCGCGTACACCTGATCAATCCCAGTGAAGTTTCCTTTGGTACCGCAGTCATTACACCGCGCTGGTTATACGTGCTGGCGGCCGCGACCCCAGCCAGCTTTGGTGAGCCGCGCCTGGTGGATGAGACCCTCGCCGCCGTTGATTTGGAGCAGATTGAATCCGGCGACATAGTGGGTATCGGCATCCACACCGCCAATGCGCTGCGCGGTTACAAGATTGGGAAAATGGCACGCGAGCGAGGCGCCTATGTGGTTTTCGGAGGCATTCACGCTACGCTTTATCCTGAGGAAGCGCACGAAGCCGGCGGCGCGCATGCAGTAGTCAAAGGTGACGGAGACGTTGTGTGGTCAAGAGTTTTATCGGATTGCCGCCTGGGGCCGCCTCTCCGCATTTATGAGGGCGGACGAATTGAAGCTTCACAGTTCCTGCAGGCCCGCTGGGGCCTGGTTCCGCGAAAGAAATACATGTGGGCGTCGGTTCAGACGCTGCGCGGCTGTCCCAAGCATTGCTCGTTCTGTTCTGTCTGGCGGACCGATGGGCAGCGCCCCCGGCAACGGGCCTCTGATGTAGTCATCGAAGAGATTGTGCAGCTGCGGAGATTAGGATTCCGCTTCATCGCGTTGGCTGACGACAACTTTTATCCGGTAACGCTCACCGACCTGCGTCTCGCCGCCGAACAAAACAACATCCAGCGGTTGAATGAATTGAAAGCTATCCGCGCGGAAAGGTTCGCGCTGATGCGGCGCCTCGCGCAACTGCCTTCCGACACCATTTTTTTCACGCAGATCACTATGGAGGCCGCCGAAGACACCGAGTTCCTGGATGCCATGCAGGCGGCGCACATCAAGGGGGCACTCGTCGGGGTGGAGGCGGTCACGCCCGAGGGGCTGAAAGACGTTTACAAGGAGTTCAACTTCGCGGGGCACGAACTGGTGGAACGGTTGAGAACATTTCGCCAGCACGGAGTGTACGTTCTGGGATCTTTTATCTTCGGATTACCCAGTGACCGGCCAGCCACATTTGATGCAACCGCTGCCGCCGCCTCCCAGGCTGAGATCGCGTTTGCGCAGTTTGTCACCTTGACGCCTTACCCGGGGACGGTGGATTTCATGCGTTGGGAAAAGGAAATGGGGGCATCACCGCTGGAGATTGCTGGAGTTCCCATTACGCGCCGCTGGCTGATACCGCAGGCATTGCGGCCGAAACTCTACTGGCCGCATCCGACGATGTCATCGGAGGAAATCCGCAGCCGCACGCAGTCGGTGTGGGATACATTTTACGGACTCAAATCAATCTGGACCCGGTCGCGATTCATTAAATCCCTTCGCGCGCGCCTGGCTTTCGTGCTGATCTCCAAAATCTACCGCCAAATGTACGCCGATACCGGGATCGCGACTGACAGTGCTCGCGTCTCGCGCTCCACACGCTGGGCGCGAATGCTGGCAAAGCCCTGTCAGAGGCTTTTTGCCGCTGCGCCTACGCCCTATCTGCGAGTACCGGAACCGTGGAGCCCCGCTCCGCTGGAACAGAGGGCTGCAGCCGGCGATTGACAGGTTGTTCTTTCACCACTTCCCTTCCGTTGTGCATGTAGAATTATTTCCGAATTAGAAGGAGAGAGCTATGCCTAAGAAAAGTGGGAGTGCGTCTGGCAGTAAAGCTTCGAGTGAGGGTTCGGGCAGCCAGACGGCGGAAAAAAGAGCCGCTAACAAAAAGAGGAAAACAGCGGCGCACCGCCGCAAGTTAAGACGCTCGAGCACCAACGGGTAAGGCTAGGTCATCTGCCTGCGCAGCCTATATGCTTACGGGATCTCTCGCAAGCTCTTACCATCGCCACCCGCGATCCACATGGCTAATCTTTGCCTGATCCAGCCGGCTGGTGATCGTTGCAGGACCTCGGTGAGACTCATCGCAAGCGTGCCGGTAACGGCGCCGGGAAAAAGGCAAGCCGCAGCAGTTCCCGTTCGATGCTCGCTTCCGACCAGTCGGGATGCTCATAACGAATTCGCTGGCGGCCTAACTCCCGGGCGAACAAGCTCATCTCCCAAGCCTGAAGCAGGCGTTGTTCTCCGGACAACGACCACTGGATGCGAAGCTGAACAGCTTGCGCGTCCGGGCTGGTGTCGGACATAGGCACGGGAAAAATGGTACCACGGTAGGTGAATTCAGCCGCCGGCAATGGCTCCCAGGATAATCAACGGCTCTGCCCCTGAGGCCACGAGTTCCGGCAAAGGATCATCCGGAGAGTTGTGAGAGAGGTCCTCCTCGCACGCAAAAAAACGCAGGAATGGCCGCCGCTCTCCCGTCACATGCTCGCGGATGGTACCGCGCAGCATGGGATAGCGCGCCTCGAGCGCGTCCAGCACGGAGCGCAATGTGATTGCGCCCTGGATATCAAGTTCGGTTTCCCCGCCGGTTTGCGCCAAAGTTCGCAAGTGCTGCGGAAGTATTATGCGGACCATGTTCGTCCACGAGATAGTAACGCGGCTCGGCTTCGCTTTAACGGATAAGAAAGACTTGCTTTCGCCGGTATGATGTTCATATGCGAATCGACGCCCCGCAGACTCTGTTGATCGACGCCGATGACACGCTCTGGGAAAATAATATTTATTTCGAGCGAGCGATCGCAAGCTTTGTCTCCTTCCTGAACCATCACGAATACAGCCCGGCCCAAGTGCGCAAGGTATTGGATGATGTGGAGCGCGAATGCATCATCAGCCACGGATATGGCTTGCACAGTTTCGTGCACGCCCTGACCCGCACCTTCGAGCATCTGGCGGTTGAGCCTCTAACCCCCGCACTGCGCGAAACCATTGCCGGCTTTGCCCACGCGATTGCTGAGCAACCGCTGGAGTTGCTCCCCGAGGTGGGGGAAACTTTGCATTACTTGTCTGGCCGCCACCAACTGGTGATGGTGACCAAAGGGACCGCGGCAGAACAATCCGGAAAGGTTGAGCGCTCG
>JAFAWN010000454.1 GCA_019241735.1 Terriglobales bacterium | reverse complement strand
GGCCGCGGCGAAAAAAAAGAATTCGATTTCCAGATATTCCCAGCGGGGTTGAGGGAGGGCCGGTCGGAAATTAGCGCGACTTTGGTCGCGGGTGGCAAGACTTACCGCGAAGGGTACACCCAGGTGACCCGAGCTGACCTAAACAGCTTTTTCTACTTCCAAACGGCAGTGCAGAAAATCAGCATCGTGGATGTCAGGGTGCCTCCCGGTTTGAAAGTCGGATATGTGATGGGCGCGGGCGATGATATTCCGGAGGTTTTGCGGCAAATCGGCGTTGACGTCAGCAATATTCCCGCCGAAGAAGTCGGCGCCGCGGATTTAAGCCGGTACGGAACGATCATTCTTGGGATTCGTGCCTACGACACCCAAAAAGACATGGTTCGCAATAACCAGAAGCTGCTGGATTATGTATCGAACGGCGGCACTCTGGTTGTGCAATACAACTCCGGTATCGCAGACTTCAACAATGCGCACCCAACACCTTTTCCGGCACAGCTGGGGCGCGGCCGCGTTTCCGTGGAAGAAGCGCCCGTGGAGATACTGGTTCCTGGAGACAGCGTTTTTCACTATCCGAACCTGATCCAAGAGCGTGATTTCGGCGGATGGGTGCAGGAACGCGGCTTATATTTTATGGACCACTGGGACAACGCATTCACCCCATTGCTGGCTTCGCATGATCCCGGCGAACCGGCGCTCAAAGGCGGCTTGCTGCGCGCTAAAGTCGGCAAGGGCACGTACATCTACACCGGCTATTCTTTTTTTCGGCAGCTTCCCGCCGGAGTGCCAGGCGCCATCCGGCTTTATGTAAATATTTTGTCTTCCGGACACCAAGGTACAGCCGTCGCAAGCCAGTAACCTTTCTTTAAATGCAGTCTCCCTCTAAGATCGCCCCGCAAAATCCCTCTTTGATCCGGGGCGTGGGACTGACCGGCGCAACTTCCTTAAACATGATTGACATGATCGGAGCTGGGCCGTTTATCACCATTCCATTGATTGTGAGCGCCATGGGCGGTCCGCAGGCCATTCTGGGCTGGATCCTGGGAGCAGTTTTTGCGATGTGTGACGGAATGGTGTGGGCTGAACTCGGCGCTGCCATGCCTGGCTCAGGAGGATCTTACCGTTATCTCCGCGAAATTTATGGGCCCAACCGGCTCGGGCGAATGATTTCATTTCTCTTTGTATGGCAACTCTGTTTCAGCGCGCCGCTTTCCATCGCCTCGGGATCGATAGGCCTCGCAGGATACGCATCTTACTTTTGGCCGCCATTGCAGCAGCAGTTTATCGGGCGAAGCTGGAGCTTGCGTCTGCCTTTGCTTGGGCTGCTGCAAATCCGGTGGTTCATCTCCGGAGCGAGCCTGCTTGCGATAGCAATCATCGGGTTTACAGTGCTGCTGTTGTATCGGCGCATCACGCGCATTGCCTGGATGTCAAAGTTTTTACTCACGGGGGTAATGGCGACAATTGGCTGGATCATATTTGCCGGCGTAACCCATTTCAGCGCCTCCCGTGCGTTCAGTTTTCCTCCACAAGCATTCACGCTGTCCCATAGTTTTTTTCTTGGCCTCGGGTCGGCGATGCTGATTTCGGCTTACGACTATTGGGGCTACTACAACGTCAGCTTCATCGGCGACGAAGTCACGGACCCAGCCAGAACGATTCCCCGCGCCATATTGCTATCTATTTTGCTGGTGGGATGTCTATACGTGGTGATGAATATCTGTATTTTGGGGGTCGTTCCGTGGCAGGAAATGGTGCAGTCCAATCCTTCTGGCAATGGCATCTACGTCATTTCCATTTTCATGCAACGAATTTACGGGCCGTGGGCGGCGAATCTCGCGACCGGCCTGGTCATGTGGACTGCCTTCGCATCGGTGTTCTCGCTGCTCCTCGGATACTCACGGGTCCCATTTGCGGCGGCACTCGACGGCAATTTCTTTTCCGGCTTTAGCCGGCTGCATCCGCGACACAAGTTTCCCTATGTCTCGCTCCTCGCTTTAGGTGCGACCGCCGCGCTGTGCTGCTTCTTGTCCCTCGCCGACGTGATTGCTGCGCTTGTAGTCATCCGCATCATGCTCCAGTTTCTAGTGCAGGCTGTGGGACTCATTGTGTTGCGGGTTCGTAATCCCGCCCTTCCCCGCCCTTTTCGCATGTGGCTGTATCCCGCGCCCGCTGTGATTGCGATTTGCGGTTTCCTGTTCATTCTGATTTCACGCAGAGATTTTCTGAAGGAAATCCGATACGCTACCGTGATCCTCGTTGCCGGGCTGGTTGTTTACATGGTGCGAGCCTGGCGCAACCGCGAATGGCCCATCGGCCGCAGATTCAGTCTGGAAGCCGGACAGCCCTCCAATCATTAATATGGCCGAATCAATCGACACCTCGATGCCGCGGAAACTGGCGGACCGAACCAGGACATCCGCTTGGGCCCCCCTGACAGAGCCACTATTCCGTTCTTTGTGGATCGCAGCCGTAATTTCCTACACCGGCACATGGATGCAAAACGTCGGCGCCGGTTGGCTGATGACTCAGCTGACGTTATCTCCGCTGATGGTGGGATTGGTACAGGCGGCGAGTACGTTGCCGGTATTTTTGGTCATCCTGCCTGCAGGCGCTTTAGCCGACATGGTGGATCGCCGCCGATTTCTTCTCATCACGCAGGGATGGATGGTAGCAGCTTCCGCTGCGCTCGGCATTCTCAGCCTGATGCACCTGATCACGCCCTGGATGCTGCTGTTGT
>JAFAWN010000255.1 GCA_019241735.1 Terriglobales bacterium | reverse complement strand
AAAGTCAAGGCGATTCAGGGGCCGGTGTCCGCCAGGTGCCGAGTGTGCTAACAGTCGTTAATGGTTGTAGGACTGCACAATGAGGAGGTTACACGGAATTAACAATCTTCGTTCCTCACTGCGATAAACGGCTTTCAAATCTGTGCCCGCTTACGGTTGCGGGATAGTTTTGGTTTTTGGTACTGTGGTATGACCACTAGGCCAGACGGGCGATTTTTTCTCGACCTCACTTCAAGGGAGCCAGCACTTGTGAACAAAGACAATGAAAGCGCCGTCCCGCTCCCCGATCGACCCATTTACAAAACGGTTCGTACCTCGCGTCTGTACGAGCAGATTGTCCGACAAATCGAAGACTCCATTCTAAAGGGTGCGCTGAAACCGGGCGACCAATTGCCGGCGGAGCGTGAATTGGCACAAAACTTCGGTGTCAGTCGCACGGCCGTTCGTGAAGCGGTGAAGGCGCTACGCGAGAAAGGTTTAGTGGAAGCGTATTCGGGGCGCGGAACGTTCATCACCAACGGCACCACGCAGGCCATACGCCAGTCCCTGGATTTAGTGAGCCGCATCGGCCAGCAGGAGGGACTCAGCCATCTGGCGGAGCTGCGCCAGATTCTTGAACCGGAAATCGCCGGGTTGGCGGCGGTCCGCATCGAAGAGCAGTTGCTCGCGACCATGCGTGAATCGCTGGTCATCATGGATCACAATCTCGAGGATCCAGATGCATACATTGAGGCCGACCTGGATTTCCATTTGGCATTGGCTGAGGCGGCGGCCAACCCGCTTGTCTTGTCATTGCTCGATTCGATTGTTGGTCTCTTGCGCGAACAACGGTTACGGATTTTTCGCGTCGAGGGCGGTCCCGAGCGCGGGCAATATCATCACAAGCGCATTCTGGCAGCCATTGAGTCGCGAGATCCCGAAAAAGCGAGAGCCGCCATGCGCGCGCACCTCACTCAGGTTGGCGAAGATTCGGGCAGTTCCTCGTTGGCAGAAACGCCTTTTGAAAAATCGAAGTCATAAACGGAGACGCAGCTAGGATGGCAAACCTGGGATTTGTAGGGCTGGGCGTGATGGGCGGCCAGATGGTGAATCGACTTCTGGAAAAAGGCCACACCATCACTGGCTACAACCGCACTCGTTCCAAAGCGCAGTGGCTGATCGACAAAGGCATGAAGTGGGCGGATTCGCCGCGCGCGGTTGCGGCGGCCGCGGACGTTGTCTTCGCTATGGTGACGAATGCGGCAGCTGTTTCCGACATCACCGACGGCCCGGATGGAATCATCGCTGGATTGAGCGCAGGCAAGATCTTCGTCGACATCAGCACGGTGAGTCCTTCTGTAAGTCGCGCCACCGCCGCGAAAGTACGCGCGCAGCACGCCGATATGGTGGATGCACCTGTCTCTGGTAGCGTGATCACTCTGCAGGAGGGAAAACTTTCAGTGATGGTTGGGGGCCGCAAGGAAACTTTCGAGCGCCTGAAACCGGTTTTGCTCGACATCGGACCCAAGGTGACCCACGTTGGCGACAACGGGCTTGCATTAGCGATGAAGATTGCCATCAATCTCAGCCTTGCCGTACAGATGCTCGCGTTTTCGGAAGGAGTGCTACTTGCGGAAAAAAGCGGCATCTCTCGCGAGGTCGCGGTTGACGTTCTCACCCACAGCGCGGTGGCCTCCCCCATGATTCAATACCGCGGCCCCTTTGTGCTGAAGCAACCCGAGGAAGCCTGGTTCGATTGCAACATGATGCAGAAGGACATGCTGCTGGCGATGGAATTGGGCCGTCAACTGAAGGTGCCGGTGCCCACGACGGCACTCTCGAACGAATTCCTTACGGCCGCGCGCGGCATGGGCTGGGAGAAGAAAGATTTTGCGGTTGTATTCGACGTCCTGGCGAGGATGTCGGGAGTTGAAAAATGACAACAGTAATCGAACGATCCGATGCGGCGGAAGTTGAGGCCGCGCAGTTGCTGCGCTTCTATCGCAAGATGCTGGCCATCCGGCTCTTTGAAGAACGCGTGAACGATCTCTACACTCGCGCGCTCATGCCTGGCCTCGCTCATCTCTACATCGGAGAGGAGGCGGTTGCGGTCGGCGTCTGCGAGGCGCTGCGCAACGATGATTACATTACGAGCACGCATCGTGGCCACGGGCATTGCCTGGCGAAGGGCGCTTCGCCGGACCCCATGTTCGCCGAATTGCTGGGAAAAGAGGCGGGCTACTGCCGCGGAAAGGGTGGCTCGATGCACATTGCTGATCCGGATACCGGAAACATGGGCGCCAACGCAATCGTTGCCGGCAGCGTGGGGATCGCGACCGGAGCCGCGTTCGCCGCGAACCGGCTTTCCAACGGTCGCATCGCGGTGTGCTTTTTTGGCGAGGGTGCTTTAGGCCAGGGCAGTCTTTATGAGGTGATGAATCTCGCGCAACTTTTCAAACTGCCGGTTATTTACGTTTGCGAAAATAATTTGTACACGGAATACACTCATTTTTCCGAA
>JAFAWN010000183.1 GCA_019241735.1 Terriglobales bacterium | reverse complement strand
TAGTCTGCATCGCATCGGCGGCCAGGCCTGATCTCACGTCGATTTCAAAATCCTTGATTTCGTCATTGTTTTCGAACCCGCGACCTTGCCATCCGGTGGAGGCGCCGGATTTCACGACAAACAGAACGCACCGTCCGCAATAATTTTCCACACCGTCAAGAAGTGTTCGCAGAATTTCTCTCTGAGTGCTGCCGGTCTGAACGGCGGCAACATGCCGCAAGAGGTCGGGGGTTCCGTTTTCTGCGGCGTTCGCTGCACCCTCATTGCCGGCGGATGACAGCGCGGCTACGTGCGCCGGCAGTTCAGCGAGTAACGTCCGCACAAGGTGTTGCTGCAACTCTGGCAGGCAGTTATCGAGAGCCCGAGTGACCGCGTTGCCGACAATTTGATCGAGATTGCTTTTTTCAGGCATTTTCTACCCGTTTCTAACCTGTAACTGCTGAGGTACCCGCCGAAATCCGATTATAGGTGGGTTCCGCTCGCCTCCATTAGTCTCGTTAGGACGTGTTCTAGTGCGGATTGCACAGAATCCCCGGGAAATTTACCCAAACCCAGAGTCGGCCCAGCCGTCCAACCATTAGCGCGATTCCTGCGTACCAAGTAGAATGGCAGGTCTTAAAGCCCAAAAGGCTGAAAATAGTGTGCATCGAGTGAAAGATGAGCACCATCCAAACCAAAGTAGGTGAGCAAGTCCCCGATGAGATAGCGCTGGTTCAGGCTGCCAAAGAGGGCGACGTTGAAGCCTTTGAGCAACTGGTGAAACGTTACGATCGTAACGTTTTTCGGATTGCTCAGCACATCACGCAGAACCGCGAAGACGCGGAAGACGTGGTGCAGGATGCGTTCCTGAAGGCTTACGGGAATTTAAAGCAGTTTCAGGGGCAGTCCAAGTTTTACACCTGGCTGGTGCGGATCGCGGTAAACGAGGCGCTAATGAAACTGCGCCGCCGCCGTCCGGAACGTACAGTTTCACTTGATGAAGAAGTCAAGACTGAAGATGATTCTGTGCCGCGGGAGGTCGCGGACTGGAGCCCGAACCCGGAGCAGCAATATAGCCAGGCTGAGCTGCGGGATATTTTAAGTCGCACGATACAGGGGCTGCCGCCAAGTTTCCGGACGGTGTTCGTGCTTAGAGACGTGGAAGGTCTTTCGACGGAAGAGACCGCGGATGCTTTGGAATTGAGCGTGCCGGCCGTGAAGTCCAGATTATTGCGCGCGCGACTACAATTGCGAGAGAGGCTAAACCGTTTTTTTCAGCGCCGCGATAGTAACGATGGCCAACCAAACCGCGAGCATGGAGATGTGGAACAGTGAAGTGCTCTGAATTTCTGGAAGAGCTCACCAATTACCTTGACGGGGTAATGGATGATCGCACACGGGCCGAGCTGGAAGACCACCTCTCATGGTGCCATAACTGCTATGTGGTCTGTGACACCACAAAAAAGACTATTGAGATCTACCGCGACTCTCAACTTTACGAATTGCCGGAAGACCTGCGGGAGCGGCTCCGCTCCGCGATCGTTTCGAAATGTCACGCGCGCAAGAAAAGTAATCCGGAAAATGCCTGATCTCCAACGTTTCTACAGTTGATGTTTCCCCCGCATACAGTACCATTTCGGTCACGAATCTCCGTTCTCCGAAACCTTTCCCCCAACCGTTGAATCTAATTTACTAGTGGAGAGATTTCTCCGAGCCATGCGGTGCGCCACAGCCGCTGCTGTCTGGGGAGGTAGCAGATGATTTCCAAATTGCTTGATACTTTTTTCGGTTGCTCTCACTCGCGTTATAGTTTTCCCATCACCCTTCGCTCGAAGTCTTTACGCAGGGTAGGATCGTCAATTAATGGGGCTTACGTCGTCTGTCTGGATTGCGGGAAGGAGTTTCCCTACGATTGGAAGCAGATGAGGGTGATGAATTCACCGCCGCAAGCAATCGTTCCCATCCCAACGCTGGCGGCGAAACAAGCCTCTTAATGGATCAGCCGGTGCTGGTTGGAAATTGAACCCGCAATGGTTTCGATCACTTCTCCGAGTCGCGAATCAGAACGACGTCAGCTTCGCGGTGTCCGCGGATAAGAGCGAGCTGCTTGCCATCGTACGAATAATCGAAATCGCGAATATATTCCGACTTAAAGTCGGTGAGCTGGCGTCCTGGGGAGCCGTCAAGGGGTTGCATCCAGAGATTGTCGGTTTGACGGTCGCGGATGGGATAAATGATGGCGGCCCCGTCACGCTGAAACACGATCGGGCCGTCGCCAAGGCTTGACGCGTACTCAGCACGGGGCCGTTCAAAATTTACGAAGCGGACTGCCGGGCTGAAATCCAGTGAAAATAATACCAATTTCTCCTTGGTCTCACCCACGCGATTGCTAACGATGGCGACTACCTTCCCGTCGGGAGAGATTGCGGGGCGGGCAAAGGAGGTGTAATCCGGAAACTGTTGAGATGAGCCGCCCTCTAGAGAGACCTTCTCCAGTTTTCCGTCCGCATCCTGGTAAAGCACAACTTTGGAGTCAGGGGAGCAAATGGGCTTGAAGTCGAACTTCCCGCTGGTAAGTTCCTTGACGTTTGTGCCATCGGCGTCCGCCCGAAAGATATGGGCCTGGATTTTCCCTTTGGCGCCGCCCATAAAGACGAGGTGCCCGTCGGGGCAAGAGCGTGCAAATCCGGGAAACTGAATCTCGGAAAACAAGGGTGTCTTATTGCCGGAGTCGGGGTTAAGCAGGGTAACTCCGGCGCCTGAGGCAGACATCAGCAGTTGACCATCCCGGGTCCACCCGACCTCATAGCTCGGCGCCAAACCTTCCGTTGCCAGCTGCCGCGCCTGCGAACTGGGGGCGCCGTTCGACATGACGTACGCAGACATATGCCTCAGTCCCTGGACCGTTGCCAGGGTGTGCCCATCCGCGGCGAGACTGATATCTGCGTAATTGTTCGTATCGCGGGTCACCGGAGAAACTTTGCCGTCGGGATAGGAAATGTGAACGATCTGCGCTTGACTGGAGGAAAATGGGGCGGCCAAAGCCAGCAGGCCCCGGCCATCGGGCAGCCACACTGCAACGGAGAAGAACAAATCTTTCGAAATCAGAAATGCATTGCGTTTTCCGGACTCCGCGTCGATGGCCGTCATACCGCCTAGCGCATCTCCCGGCTGCGAAAGCGGCATAACGATAACCCTGCCGTCCGGCGACCATGCCAGATCCGACACGGCTTCATTCAGCGGGCCTTTAGCGATGGTCTTTTCCTCACTCCCTTCCGCGGACCGCACAATGATCCGGTACTCCCCAACGTTCGGGTTGTTAGCCAGGAAGTAGGCGAATCTCTTGCCATCGGGGGAGAAGCTGATGTTGGAATCGATGTCGGTCACAAGCTTCTGCTGATCGCCACCCAGCACCGGAACGCGGTATAAATACCCGAGCGATTGGCTTCCGGATTCCAAACGCACAAAATACAAATAATTCCCGTCCGGCGAGAATCGGAGCCCGCGATACCCTACCGGGGCCGGCGCCACTACCTGCGTATTGCTATTGGTCGGAATGTTGCGCAGCCACAGACTCTGCAACCCACCATCATCTATAACGTTGAGAAGATATTTGCCATCCGGCGATATGGCCGCCAGAGTGGCCTTCCCTGTCTGAGTCACCTTACTGACCGAGAAATTTTGAAACGGGGTGGATCGCGAGCGGGAAAGGAATGAGTAAACTCCGTAACCGGCGGCTGCAACCAGCAAGATGGCAACTAGAGCGCTGATGCCGATTCCTACTCTGTGCTGTCGCGCCGCCGCGACCATCGTAGAACTGCTGCCCGTATGCGACGCCGCAGCCACCGCTGAAGAACTAGCCGGCTCCGGATTCACAACCGCGACTTGCCGGCCGGACTCCGTATCCCGCTTCAGCCGCAGCAGTTCGGACCTCATTTCTTTCGCGCTCTGGTAGCGCAGCTCGCAGTCCTTTTCGAGCGCGCGATTGATGATGTCCTCGAGCTTCGCCGGAAGGTTGGGATTGAGACGCATCGCCGGGACGGGAGTGCGCTCCAGTATCGCGTTGAAAATGAGCGCGGAAGTTTCTCCCCGGAACGGCATTGTCCCGGTCGCCATTTCATATAGAACGGCGCCAAAAGAAAACAGATCTGTACGGCCGTCGAGTTCCTTGCCCTTGGCCTGTTCCGGCGACATGTATGAGACAGTGCCCAAAGTCGAACCGGGGCTGGTCAGCTGGGCGCCATCCAGAGTACCCGTCATGGTGTTGGCGGACCCGCTGCCGATGCGCGCGGCGTCAATCGCGATCTTGGCCAGCCCGAAATCCAGCACTTTGGCATGACCGCGATCCGTGACAAAAATATTTGCAGGCTTAATGTCCCGATGGACGATGCCCTTGACGTGAGCGGCATCCAGAGCATCCGCAATCTCTCCCGCCAGGGATAGAATCTCGCCGGTGTCCATAGGCCGACCGGCAATGCGGTGCTTTAACGTTACCCCCTCCAGAAATTCCATTGCGATAAACGCTTTGCCATCCTGCTCGCCAATATCGTGGATGGTGCAGATGTTAGGGTGGTTGAGGGCGGAGGCGGCTTGGGCTTCGCGCTCGAAGCGCGCAAGCGCCTGGGGGTCCCGCGCCACCTCATCCGGCAGAAACTTGAGCGCGACGAAGCGATGCAGACGCAGATCTTCGGCCTTGTACACAACCCCCATGCCGCCGCCGCCGAGTTTTTCAAGGATGCGATAGTGGGAAATGGTCTGGCCGATCATGCGCAGAGATCGCTTTGGAGTCAGTTCATATTATGAGTGACGCAAAGCTTAGTCAATGAAGGCCCGAGGCGATAGGCATAAACAACGATGTTTCATGGCCGCGCAAATTCCTTGCCCGCGCGGCCGGCTCGTATGGTCAATCCAGGCCAAACTTGGGTTCAAACTCTTGTTCAGCAGACCTGTAACCCTGAAGCACGAGTCCCACGCTTCCGCACGGCAGTAACGTGTTGGGTTTAGCCAATCTTTTATAAACTTTTGGAGCCCAAGGTAAAGAGCATACGCGCTGCAAACGCCGCGAAATTGGGCCTTTCAGAGCGTAAACTAAGGATTGAAGAGCGGCTTTTCGGCGAAATGAGAACTGAACTCCACTACCAGGGCAAACAAAACGAGACTGCCCACGCTACGTCAGCCAGGGCAGTTGCGAACGACGACCCGACGCCAAAATTGATCCGCATCTGGCAAAGCGTACTGGGCATCGACGCGATTACTGCAGACCAGAATTACTTCGATCTGGGCGGAGATTCCGCGCTCGCGGTGCATCTGTTCGCGCAAATCGAGAAAGTGTTTGGCGTTAAGCTTCCTTTGGCAATTTTATTTGACGCTCCAACCATTGAGGGTCTGGCACGCATATTGCGTGAGGAAGATCCCACCTCCGGTGATTCACAGTTAGTGGCAATCCAAGCCAATGGCTCGCGGCCCCCGTTTTTCTGCATGCACGGTGCCGGTGGGAACGTTCTCATTTATCGTGATCTGGCGCGGCATTTGGGCCCGGACCAGCCTTTCTACGGATTGCAGTCGCGGGGATTGACCGGTATCTCTGAGCCGCTCACCACCATTGAGGAGATGGCTTCACTGTATGTAAAAGAGATTCAGAAGTTCAGGCCTCACGGCCCGTACTTGCTGGGCGGCTATTGCATGGGCGGAACCATTGCTTTTGAGGTCGCTCAACAACTCCGGGCACGCGGGGAAGCAGTCCCTCTACTGGCGCTGTTCGATACCATGAACTGGTGCAAGGTTCCACGTCCGTCGATTTTCAACAAGACTCTTCACGCAGTACAGCGTTTAGAGTTCCACGCGGTGAATTTCAGCCACCTGGATTTCACTGGCAAACGGACATTCTTTCGGGAGAAAGCCCAGGCGCTGAAATCCCGGCTCCCAGTGTGGCGTGGAATGATAGCTGGAACCGTGTCTCGAGGCTCCGAGCGGAAGAGATCAGAATCTGACGTGCTGGCCAATATATGGCGAACTAATGACCGCGCCTGCATGAATTACCGGCCACGCGCATACCTCGGAGTGGTAACCGATTTCCGGCCTGCGAGGCAGTATCGCATTTACGATAAGCCGGACGCCAAGTGGGAAGCCCTGGCGCTTCGAGGGCAAGAGACTATCGTTCTGCCAGTTTATCCCGCGGGTATTCTCGTGGAACCTTTCGTGAAACATTTGGCCGATGCGCTGACGAAATCCATCGACAAGGCGATAGCGGTGCATGCCTGATCCCCTGAAGATTTCGCGCACTCGCAATGATTGAAGTTCTGACCCCCATCTGGCAGCGTGTGCTGCGGCTGCCTGCGATCACTCCAGAGGACCATTTTTTTGATTTGGGCGGGGATTCCTCGCTGGCGCTTGAACTGTTTAACGAAATCGCGAAAACCAGCGGCCGGCATCTTCCGCCAGCAACCATTTATCAGGCACCGACAATTGCCGCGCTGTCAAGACTGTTAGAGAAGCCGAACCCCACGCCCTTCCCCGCCGTGGTACTACTCAAGCTTGGTACCCAGGGCCCGCCGATCTTCATGACGCATGGGTTGGGTGGAAGCGTCATAGACTTTTACCAGTTGATCAAGCACATCGAATGCGAGAATCCGATCTATGGGATGCAGTCGCGCGGCATCGATGGCGTGGAGCAGCCTTTTGAACGGGTTGAGGATATGGCGCAATTTTATCTGGATGCGATTACCGAGCTCCAGCCACACGGTCCTTACTTTTTAATCGGGTTTTCGCTGGGAGGCCTGGTAGCGTTCGAAATGGCCCAGCAACTCCGCAAAACAGGGGAACAGATCGCGCTGCTGGAAATATTGGACGCATATCCGCACAACCGGTATGTGAGGTTGGGTGAACGGGCGCGGCTGGCGGCGCGGCAGACGAAGCGGCGGGCGTCGAATTTGCTACGACCAAAAATTGCCGCCCGCAGTCCATCCGAGCAAGCCCCCGGGAGTCCACTGGATTCGGCAATGGACCGGGTTCGGGATAGCGCCTACCGGGCGCTGGAAAGCTACAAGCCTGGCTTCTATCCCGGCAAAATAAACTTCATACGGGCCGAAGTCGTTACTGATTTTCCTCGCGATGCGGTTTCAGTGTGGAAGCCGCTTGCTCAAGAGCTGGAAGTAGAAACCGTACCCGGAGATCATCTAGGCATTCTAACTACGCACTTTAAGGAACTGGGCTTGGTGCTTTCCCGCCACATAAAAGAAGTCATCTGATAAAAATAAAGTGAATATCACTCCGGGCGAATCGCTCGTCAAAACAATATGAATGGCGCAGAAAGCCTGATCCGGGCGCTCGAAGCCGGCGGGATTGAGACTTGCTTTACCAATCCCGGCACTTCAGAGATGCATATTGTTGCCGCACTTGACCGTGCTGCAAAAATGCGCTGCGTGCTGGCATTGTTTGAAGGGGTGGTGAGCGGGGCAGCGGATGGTTATGCGCGCATAGCCGAAAAGCCCGCCTGTACGCTACTGCATCTCGGTCCCGGATTCGCCAACAGCATGGCCAATCTGCACAACGCCAGCCGCGCCCGGGTGCCGATAGTGAACATAGCGGGACAGCATCCCGCCGAACATCTTCGCTATGACACGCCGCTAAAGTCTGACGTCGAGGCAATCGCCCGACCCTATTCGCAGTGGCTGCGCACGTCCAGTGGAGCGGCCGCGACCGCTGCCGATGCGACTCAAGCGATCATTGCTGCCCGCACGCCTCCGGGACAGATCGCGACATTGATCGTTCCAGCAGAGGCTGCATGGTCAGAGGCGGGTCAGTTGCATCCAGCCACAGCTCTGCCTATTCCGAAACCTCCAATGCCGGGAAGCGACAGTGTGGAGCAGGCAGCTGCCATGCTCCGGTCAAACTTGCGGACCGCGCTCCTGCTGGCTGGACCTGCGCTGTATGGCCGCGGCCTTGCCGCGGCAGGACGCATTGCTGATGCTACCGGAGCGAAGCTATTCGCACCCTATCCATTCGCCCGTATGGAACGGGGATTAGGTCTCCCGCGGGTGGACCGGATCCATTACGTACTCGAAGATGCCATCGAGCAATTAAAGGAATTCCGCCAGCTTATCCTGGTTGGGGCAGCGCCTCCGGTGGCGTATTTCGCGTATCCAGACAAGAGCAGTGTCATGACATCGCCGGATTGCAAAATTCATGTGCTCACAACGCCGAGTGAAGATGGCGTCGGCGCCCTGGAAAGCCTGTCGTCGGACTTTCCCACAAGAAGTCCGAAGAAAACCTCGGACGAGGCGCAGTTGCCAACACCAATTCACGGAGACATAAGCCCGCACGGAGTAGCGGCCGCGATAGCTTCATTGCTGCCAGAAAATTCTATCGTTGTGGATGAATCGATGACTTCCGGCAGGGGTTTGATGGCGGGAACTGCCAGGTCGGCGGCTCACGACTGGCTGGCGAATACTGGCGGGTCTATCGGGATTGCGCTTCCCATGGCGGTGGGCGCGGCGGTTGCATCCCCGGAGCGGCGAGTATTGTGCCTGTCTGCCGACGGCAGCAGCATGTATACAGTGCAAGCTTTGTGGACCATGGCCCGATACGGACTTAAGGTCGCGACGGTGATTTTCGCCAACCGCGCCTATGCGGTTCTTAAGCGCGAGTTCGCAGGCCTCGGCGTTGGCGCTCCCGGGC
>JAFAWN010000448.1 GCA_019241735.1 Terriglobales bacterium | reverse complement strand
CTGTGCATCCGCGTACTCCGGCGGAATGCGTGGTTGGAACTGCTCGAACACGTTCAGCTCAGTAAAGTCAGTTTTCGCTTCGTTCAGGTTTTCGAGATAACGCCCGCCCCAGCGGAATGTCTTGCCCCTGGCATGTTCGATCCCGCGCGTGTCCACGCCTCTTTTTTTTAAAACGCCTTCGTGCTCATGGGTGAAGTCTTCGCCGACGACTGCCACAACTCGCACATCCGTGAAGTAACTGGCCGCCAGGGAGAAGTAGGTCGCGGATCCGCCTAAAACGTTTTCGGCGCGGCCGGAGGGCGTAGCGATCGAGTCAAATGCGATTGAGCCTACGGCGAGAATACTCATGCCGTTTTATCTTCCAGATATTTGCCGATAATAAGGCTCAGTTTCTTGCGGGCGGTTTCGGGAATTTGCTTCCGGTCGGTGAGGATCGCATGCGCCAGAGCAGATCCGCATTTACAAGCGCGGGTTGGCATTGCGGCTACGGTTTCCCGCACCACTTCGCAGGCATTGTCGGCATTTTTGAGCAGCACGGAAACGATCTGGTCCACGGTCACCGAATCGTGGTGCGGATGCCAGCAGTCATAATCGGTGACCATTGCCACCGTCACGTAACAGATTTCCGCTTCGCGCGCGAGCTTGGCTTCCTGCAGGTTGGTCATGCCGATAATATCCATGCCCCAACTGCGATAGAGCTGCGACTCTGCTTTGGTGGAAAATTGCGGCCCTTCCATGCACAGGTACGTGCCCCCGCGCTTGCCGGTGACCCCAGCTTTTTTGCACGCGTTTTCAACCGCAGTGGCGAGATCGGGGCATACCGGATCGGCAAAGGCGATGTGAGCGACGATACCCTCGCCGAAAAATGTGTCCACGCGGTGCCGGGTGCGGTCAAAAAACTGATCCGGAATCACGAAATCGAGCGGCTTATGTTCTTCTTTCAGGGAGCCGACCGCGGAGAGCGAAATAATCCGCTCCACTCCAAGCTGTTTGAAACCGTAGATATTCGCGCGAAAATTTAACTCCGTGGGGAGCAGGCGGTGTCCGCGGCCATGGCGCGCCAAAAATGCGACCTTGCGGCCGGCGAGTGTGCCGAGAACGTACGCATCCGAGGGCTCGCCGAACGGGGTTTGCTGTGCGAGTTCGCGGACCTCGCTCAGGCCGGGCATGGAATACAGGCCGCTGCCCCCAATGATCCCAATATCGGCCTGTGACAAGAATCCCCCGGAAAGTGCGCTGAACGCGAATGCTGATTATACAAAAGGCTCGTCGCGTGATCTGTACCTACTGCGGGGCACTGGATCTCTCGCGTGACCCGAAAAGTTCACGCGCGACATCGGCGGCAATGGCCGGATCCAGGCTTTCCGCAATCACGATGTTTTCGCCCTCGACATCGATAACTACGGGACCTTCTTCGGTCCTCCATATTCGCTTCCCGGTACCGGGTTCCGCCCCAGTCACATCAGATTTTGCTTCCTCTTGGGCCTGTGCTTTTATCTCTGTGGCTTGCTTGTATCTCTGGGTTAAGGCTCTTGCGTAAATGTCTGCAAACTGGGCGGCAGTTTCCGCCCGCGACCACCGCGAAACATAAAGGATCCCCAAAGGCGCCGACGGATTTTCCTTTTGCCGCACCGCGTAATAATATCCGCCGCGCCAATGCGGATACAGGCCCTGGGATACTTTTACGCCGGCATATTGATCGATCAATACGTCAACATCGAATTCGCCGATCGCCCCCGCATCGAAGCGGTCGTAATCTTTGAATATCCGTTTAAGGTTCGGCAACGGCAAAGGAGGAATGCGCTCGCCAGAAAGATAGGTTTCCGGTTCCATCACTTGACGGGTGGTATAGGGCGCATCCTTGAAAGGTTGGGCAAAAGCTCGGGACTTGCCTCCATCTTTCAATAATGCGACGGTGAAATCGAGGCCGTAACGATAAGGAAAAGTCAGCGCTTCCCGCAGATAAATCGGAGAATTCTTGAACTGGGGCGCATCTGCTGTGCCTTCGAGCATCCCGTGCTCGAGCGCCTGCACTACCTGCGGGGAATCGAGCAAAGACTGCTTCAGCGGGACCAGCATGTAATCCAGTAGAACGGCCGTGGCCTGGCCCTCAACTACCGCCTGGCGGACGGTGCCGATCTCGTCGTTTTCCATGTCTGCGGGGGTCAGGTCCTTCTTCTTGTCGAGATCGACGTCGCCCACCTTCATCCACGCGTCCAGATTGAAGGACTGGTCCTGGAGCGCATGCGTAAGTTCGTGAGCCAGCACTGGCCGCTGACCTTCAAGGTCAACCCAGTCCAGCAGATTTACAGTTTTTGTTTCGGGATCGTAGTATCCCGCGACCTGCTCGCGCAAAAGGGCAACTAGAAAAGTGCTGAGGTCAAAGTCGCGCGGCAGGAGGCCGAACTTTTTTAACACCGCCTCTGATCGGCGCAAGCGCTGCGCGTCTTTATCCTCCCGCAAATGCTTGCTGACAAACGACGCCACCTCATCGCGGCTGGTAAGCCGGCGCTTGACTTCATGTTTCACCGGCAGGCCGGTATCTTTGCTGGCGAATTGAAGTATGCGGTCAACCTCGCGGAAGAGTTCTTCCGCATCTTTCGCCGAAATTTTCTCCTCAACCTTCGACGCGCCCTCGGCGTGCGATCGGCCGGTCTGAGATTGGCTCGACTCTGATGGACCCCGTCCGCTCTGCTCGGGTGTCTGGGACCAAAGAACCTGCGGGGCCGCCAGTAAGAGGACAACCAAAGCACGCAAGAGCCGGCGGCAGGAAAAAGCCTTATCTATCGATGTAGGTTCAGTCATTCGGAGGGTAGCAATCGGCTAGTTACACCATAACGGGGCGCAAAGAATTCAACAAGCGAGAAGCAGGAACATTTCCACGAAACACTAATGCGTCAAGAGTTAACGAAGCAAGGTACACTCTCAACCTTCCTTCCGAATCCTCTCTACCACCCAGTCTCCTGCCTCCCGGGTACCGAGTTTTCCTCCAACGTCCTGGGTCAACTTTTTCTCTGCCACGGCGTTGTTTACTGCAGCTTCAATCTTTTCGGATTCCGCCTTCAGGCCGAGATGATGGAGCATCATTGCCGCGGTCAAGATCGCGCCTAGCGGGTTGGCGACGTCCTTGCGGGCAATGGGAGGAGCAGATCCATGCACCGGCTCAAACATCGATGTCCTGCCGGGATGAATG
>JAFAWN010000275.1 GCA_019241735.1 Terriglobales bacterium | reverse complement strand
AGCTTCTGGGCATCATCTGGGGATACGAGGAGAGTAACAACTGGCGCCGATTGCGGCTCACCTGCCGAATCCCGCTCCAGCCTTTGTCCCGTGGCGATGACCGCGACATTTTCCAGAACAGTAGTGGTTTGTTGTTCCCCGCTTCCTCCTGGGTTTCCGGTTAGCAGCACATCGACGCGCGTTCCCGGAAGCACGAACCCGGAGACCGAAGTCATATCATTGACCCGGACAGAAACCGCGCGCATCCCCGGCGGAATCAGTGCCGGCAGCCCCGAGCCTGCATTCTCTCCCGCCAAACTCCCTGGAAGAACGAATTCGCCTTTCGCTATCGGCAGAATCGCCCCACGGCCCGCGACCTGGGCCTTCTGATGAAAGAAGCGGGGAGGCAGATCTCCCGCAGGAAACCGAACTACTTTCAGATCCCTCTCAGAGACTTTTGATCCTACGGGAATGTCATCGGCGGCTACTACAACGTCTTCGCTGGGTTGCGCGTTCGACCCTGACCTGGAATTCAGATTGCGGTAAACAAAAAAACTGACCAGCGCACCCAGGGTGAGCGCCACGACTCCGATCAACAATAGCCTCTTACGATTCATCCTTGCTCCTCAGGATCCCTCGAGTCTGCAATACCTGACGGGCTGCCCGGTCCCTCGCGCGCTAGTTACTGGATTGCGCTGGCTACGGAAGAAAATACCGTGTTCGCATTGCTTCCAATAAGCCGCACCGTGCCAACAACAATTACTAAAATGACGGCCAGCATCACCGCGTATTCCGCGATATCCTGCCCTTCCTCTCGCGACCAAATAAGGTCATAAAAACGCTGCATCGGGGTTCCCTCCTGTGAAGATGCTGGCATTCGGCACGATTTCGCTATGCAATATTATGCGCACTGTAGCCCCTGCCAAAGCTACACTGGTTCTATCTGAGGGGGAAGATCCAATCGTCTCGCCTTCCGCATATCATAACCTGTGGGGTCAGTAATCAGGGACAATTTCTTGCAGCCCCGATTCGGACTTCTGTAACGTGACGATAGTTTGAAGTCGCCACACGGTCAATGGTAGGGCATAAGCCCCTCTTGGCCGCGGAACAGTGCCAACCGAAGCAGCATATTTCCAACAAAAGTCCATCCGATCCCATGACGAACGCAAGGCGTTGGAAAAGTTTGGTTCTCCTTTTTCTTGTCGCAATGACCATAACCAATGCAGTTGTGTTGTGGCGTCAGCGTGATTTTGTGGTGAGGGGATTCGGCGATTTTGCGCAGCTATACACATCGGGGAAAATCGTGCAGCGTGGCCTCAGCCCCCGCTTGTACGATCGCCGCCTGCAATGGGAGGTGCAACAAACGTTCGCCGCTACCGTGACCATCCGGCGCGGCCCCTTACCCTACGTGCGCCCCCCGTTTGAAGCGTTGCTTTTTGTTCCGTTTTCGTTGCTGAGGTATCCAGTCGCATGGGCAATTTGGACTGCAATAAAGATTGGCGTCCTGGCCGGTATTCCGCTTTTACTGCGGCGCTGTTGCCCTCGCAATCATTTGTTCCCTGCAGGGATTGAGTGGGTGCTATGCCTGTCGTCCTTTCCGATCGCGCTGGATCTCTTACAAGGGCAGGATTCGATACTTTTGTTGCTGATCCTCGTCCTGGTCTATCGCCAACTTGAAAGACGCAGCGATCTGTTAGCCGGACTATTGCTGGGGCTAGGGCTATTTAAGTTCAATCTGATAATCCCAGTGGCGCTGATCTTTTTACTGATGCAAAGGTTCACAGTCGTCGCCGGATTCTCGATCACTGCCGCGATCCTGAGCCTCATATCCTGGGCGATGATCGGCTGGCATGGGATGCTCGGTTATGTTCGCTACCTCTGGGACCTTAATCAAATGCCCGGAGCGGGAATGGCCGCGCCGCAGTCCATGCCAAATTTCCGGGGACTTTTAAGCACACCTATCTGGAAGGGCCCGATCCCCGTTAGTGGGGAGTGGATTCTGCTTTCAGTTTCATTTTTAGCCATTATTTTAACTGCGCGCCTTTGGCGGGCTAGCTATCGGAGTCTGCAGAGGGATGCGGTGGGTTTCTCCCTGTCGATCGTGGTGGCAATTCTCACGTCGTATCACAGCTATTCCTACGACATGACAATATTGCTATTGCCGCTGTTGCTGCTGGGCGTCGCTTCCCAAAACGGCCTATCGAAAATATCGTTAAATGAAAAGCTTCTTACCGGTTGCTGGCTGCTGTTGCTGTTCAGCCCGCTATATTGGTTCCTCGCCCGGCAGGACCGTTTATGTTTTGCCGCTGTGGTTCTCACCGGGTTGGCCGCTGCGCTGGCTTGGAAAATGGCCGCCGAGCGGAGCCTGCACGTAAAAGATGCTGGGATTCAAACTTTGGAAACTGCGTAGGCCGGACTGGGTACTCGGGATCTGTTCCGGGCCAATACGACCGCCATCATCGGAAGATAGAAAAACAACACCGCCAGCCATCCCACCTGATTGGAAGTATGGAGGGCGTGGTACCAGCGCCATATTCCTGCCCCCCAGCTGAGAAACACTGTCCAAATAACCTCTCGCCTGGTTTTTGGGATCAGCCACAAAATTAGCTCATCGTAAAACCATCGTTGAGGCATGATCGCCATTAACACGAGCAGCCATGCGTCGCGGTCGCGGTATCGCCACAGTGTCAGCAGAATCAGGAAGCCGGGACCAACCAGCAAGGGGATAAAATGCGTGTAATTTTTGAAAGCTCCCACCCACTGTAGAGGCCACAGCGGCATCAGGCACATGCTAAAGACTAGAACCGCAACGCAGGCCAAAACTCCGCGGCGGCTGAGATGGGTAAGCGCTACCGGCAATCCGATTTGTGGCTTGGCCATGGTCGCCGGCAAAAGCAGCGGGAAGAACGAGCTGGCCATGATCAACGGGGCCCACTGGGCGGTCAGAATCCCAGCCCAATAAGGATAAGCTAAAAAAATGAGCAGACGCCTGTAGCCATCACGGGTGAGACCAAACGCCAACAGGCCCGAACTGATGCCATAAAACGCACCGGCGGCAATTTCCGGACGCATCAGGATGAACGGCATGCCAAACAATGCCGCCGTCACAGGATATTGCTGCAACGGACTCTGATAAAGCGGTCCCCGGGCAACAACGGATTGGGCCAGACGGATCGCCCAACCGAAATCCGCGGCGCCCTGCTGGAAACGAACCATAAGGAACCAGCAGATCAGCCCGCTTGCGGTTCCAATCGCGCAGGAGACATAGATTCGCAGGCGCATGGAAACTTCCGGGATAAGTTGTAACATGGAACACGTTTGGCCCTTTGCAATTGCTACGTAACCCCACATTTGGCCTGATCGCGGCGTTGCTTCTGGGTGCGGGTATCTGGTTATATTTTCAGCGGGTGTTGATCCCGTACCAGGTCCGCGAAAGCGCGGCCCACGCAATTCCCCGGGGAAATCTCTCCGATCTTTATCCGCGATGGCTGGGGGCACGTGAGTTATTGCTGCGGGGACGTGATCCCTACAGCGCAGAGGTCACGCGCGAAATTCAGACCGGAACCTATGGACGACCGCTAGATCCCAGCCTCCCCGCCGATCCCAAAGATCAGCAAAGATTCGCATACCCGGTTTATGTCGCACTTCTTCTGGCGCCGTCTGTGAAACTTTCTTTTTCTGTACTGCAGACGATCTTCCGCTGGCTTCTCGCCGCTATGGTTGTCGCTACCGCTTGGTTGTGGTTGCGTTTCGTGCAATGGCATTTGACCGGCCGGGCCCTGGGCATCGTAGTGGTACTGGCGCTCGGCAGTCTCGCCTCCGTGCAAGGCATCAAGCTTCAGCAGTTGAGTCTGCTGGTAAGTGCGTTGATTGCGGCAAGCGCAGTTCAGCTGGCTGCCGGTCAGCTATTCCTGGCTGGCGTGTTGCTCGCCCTGGCGACGATCAAGCCGCAGTTAGTCCTGCTGCCTGCGGCCTGGCTGCTGTTGTGGACATTTGCCGACTGGAAAAGACGGCAGAACTTTGCCTGGGGCTTCCTTCTCAGCGTAGCCGCGCTGGTCGCGGGCGGCGAGTATTTGTTGCCGGGGTGGATTGCGGAATTCGCTGCGGCCATCGTAGCCTACCGGCATTACACCGCATCCTCACCAGTGCTTGTGGAGTTTTTGGGCAATGTAGGCGGCCTCGCGCTCAACATGATCGCCTTGGTGGTTACATTTATCGTGGCGTGGCGTCTGAAAACTGCCTCGGCGAAGTCCTCTAGTTTCACCCTCGTAACCGCATTGGCGTTGGCGGTGAACGTCCTGGTGGATCCCACCACAGCTACCTATAATCAGATATTCCTGCTGCCCGCGATTTTATTGATTGCCCGCTACTGGACCCACTTTTGGACGCAGAATGCGCTGACCCGGATTATCTACCTGATTGCAACCTTGCTTTTCCTTTGGCCCTGGCTGGCGGCAGTCATCCTGGTCCTCGCATCGACGGCGTTGCCGTTACCTTCGGTGGAGAAGGCCTGGGCGGTACCCTTGTGGACCAGCTTGGCCATCCCTGTTCTCGTGGCTTGCCTCTTGATCCCACTGGTAAGCGGGGAGCTTCGCAATCCGCAAGATTCCTCCGCCGTCTAGCCGTTCAGCCAGTGTCCCCAACTTCCTCCGTCTTGCATTGCGTACGGCATAAGCGTTAGGCTTCCGTTCTAGCTGTCGCGCGCCAACACCCTTACAGGCATCAGCACATGGCATTTCAAACCATCACCGGTCCGGTTTCTGAGGGAGGTTCGGGGGTATTCCCTACCCTCATCTTCGTCGAAGGCAAGGAGCAGCGCTCCATCAACCTCGACCACAGTCCCTTCACCGTCGGCCGCAAGATTGATAAAGACCTGGTCATCGCCGATCCCCGCGTCTCACGTGACCATGCGGTAATCATCTCGGAAAATGGCAAGTTTTGCGTGGTGGATGGGGATAGCAAGCATGGAACATTCGTCAACGGCGAGAGGGTCACCCGCAAGACGCTCGAACGGAACGACCGTTTGGAATTTGGCGTCCGGGAAACATCCTACGTAGTGTTTCATCCGCAACACGCCAGTTCGAACACCGCCCGTGATTTCCTGACCCAAATTTCGGGAATGCATATCTCCACCGAGACCACGGATCTGGAAAAGCTCACCCTGTTTCTCGAAGCGGCTCGCAAGCTCAACACCATGGGAGTGCTGGACGAAATTCTGCTCACCCTGCTGGATGCGACTCTGAAACTTACGCGCGCCGAGCGCGGCTACGTTTTTATGAGAGCTGAAGACGGCAGCTTGCGCTTGGGGGCGGGACGCAATTCCAAAGGTGAACTGCTGCTGGACGATAAGACAATTTCCCACTCCATTCTGGAAGATGCGCTTAAATCCAATTCCGAATTTCTGCTCACCGACACAAGCGACTCTCTCGATCTGGCGGGAAGGCAAAGCATTGTTGCCTACGATCTCCGGACGGTGATCTGCATTCCGCTGCGCAAGCCGCAGATACAGAGCAAGCGCGACGCTGATGCTGCTCCTGGAACCAGCCTCGGCGAAGTCATGGGAGCCTTGTATGTGGATTCGCGGTTCGCCTCCCGCGATATCTCGAGCGTCAGCAATGATATTTTGCGCGTGATCGCGACTGAAGCGGCATCGCTCATTGAAAATGCGCGGTTGGTGCAGGCCGAAGAGGCGTCCCGGCGCTATCAGCAGGAGCTGGCGATCGCGGCATCCATTCAGC
>JAFAWN010000363.1 GCA_019241735.1 Terriglobales bacterium | reverse complement strand
CTTCGGAAGATTCCATACTGCGCGAGTACTTGCGGGTGCTGATCAAGCGTAAGTGGATCGTCATAACGAGCGTGGTATTGATTTTCGGAGTGGTGCTGATTGCTACCCTCCGCAGCACGCCGATTTATGACGCCGTGGGCAGCATCGCCATTAATAAACCCGATCCGGTCACGGTAAGCTTCAAGGAGTCGGGTAACGCCGGTGGCGGAGATTACTACGATCCGACTGACCTCGACACTGAGGTCGGGATCCTGAAAAGCGATCTGCTGGCGCTTCAGGTGATCCGGCAATTGAATCTGGATAAGCGTTCCCCACTCGGTGGAAAGGGCCAGACTTCATCGGGCGCGCTCGATACCGCAACCGACGGCTTGCAGCAGGATTCCGCCACCACCTCGGCACTCCTCTCGGACTTTAAATCGAATTTGACAGTGATGTTGCGGCCCAATACCCGCATCGTGGACATCCACTACCGCAGCCCGGACCCCGTCCTCGCCGCCAGAGTGGTTAACTCACTGGTGAACACTTACGTCGAGCAGAATTTTAAAACGAAGTTCGAATCCACTATGCAGGCTTCGGACTGGCTCTCCAAGCAGTTAATGGACCTTCAGATCAAGGTCGAAACTTCTCAGGAGAAGCTGGTCAAATACCAGAAAGCCCACGAGATTCTGGGCAACGATGAGAAGCAAAACATCACCACAGCAAAACTCGATGAGCTGAATAAAGAGCTCACCACCGCGGAATCCGCGCGGATGGAAAAGGAATCCGTCTACCGGCTGGTGGAATCGGGCAACCCGGATTCCGTCGCTGCCGCCGTCAGCGCCGCAGAGAGCAATTCAGGTGGCTCCGCCAACAGCTCGGCGTTGCTCGAAAGACTCCGCACTTCGGAGTCGGACCTGAAGATTCAAATCGCCCAGCTCAATACCCAATTCGGCCCCGCATATCCGAAGCTGGCGCAGCTCAACAACCAGCTGAAGGAGACGCAGGCCCAGATTCAAACTGAGCTCAAAAAGATTGTGACCCGGCTGCGGGGAGATTATATGGCCGCCTTGCAGCGTGAAACCATGCTGCGCACCGCCTTTGAGCAGCAAAAGCAGGAAGCTAACAAGCTGAATGAGAGCGCCATCGATTACAGCTTGCTGAAGCGTGATGTTGAAACTAATCGCACCCTCTACGAAGGCCTGCTGGAGAAATTGAAGGCCGCAGGGGTTACTGCCGGACTTCGATCGAATAACATTCGCCCGGTGGATATCGCCCGCGTCCCCACCAGCCCGGCAGAGCCCAATGTTCCGCGAAATCTAGGGGCCGGACTGGCGTTGGGACTGACCACGGGAATCTGCCTCGCGTTTCTGCTGGAAGGATTGGACAACACCGTGCGCACTCCGGAGCAGGCCCAGGCTATCTCCGGATTGGCGTCGCTCGGACTCATTCCCCTCGGTTCCCGCCAGGCGGGGGAAGGCAATTCCCGGGCAAACTTACTGCTGGCTTCTTCAAAAGAAGCAGTCGAGTTGGTGACGCAATCGCGTCCCCAGTCGCAGATGGCCGAATCCTACCGGGCGTTACGTACATCCCTGCTGCTGACATCTCTGGGAGCGCCGCCCAAAGTAATTTTAATTACCAGCGCATTGCCGCAGGAAGGCAAAACCACAACCAGTCTCAATACCGCCATTGTGCTGGCGCAGAAAGGGTCCCGGGTCCTGTTGATTGATGCCGATTTGCGCCGCCCGACGATTCACAAGATGCTTGGGCTGGGGCCGAAAGCCGGTCTCAGCAATGTCTTAACCGGAAGCGCATCACTGTCGCAGACTATTGTCCGCTCCAGTCTACTGCCTACCCTGTTTGTGCTGCCGGCGGGCACGCCGCCGCCAAATCCCGCAGAGCTGCTGGCATCCCCAAATATGGCGGCGGTCCTCGACCAGCTGTCGGAACAGTATGACCACATTGTTCTGGATACACCGCCGACACTTTCGGTGACCGATGCCGTCGTCATGTCCCCCCGCGCAGACGCGGTTGTCCTCGTAATCCGTTCCGGGCAAACCACCAAGCAGGCGCTACGCCGTGCCCGTGAAATCCTCATGCGCGTCAACGCCAAAGTCTGCGGCGTGCTGCTGAATGCCGTGAATCTTCACTCGCCTGACTACTATTACTACTACGAATATCAGGGGAAATACGGGCAGCGGTATTACCAGGAAGATGGGAAGGCGCTTCCCGAGGAAACGGCGGCGAAGGTTACCTCCAGTGGAGCTTAGAGAATTCCGGCCTTTCAACATTCATCGTTCACGGCGGAAACATGCAAATAGCCCTCCGCAGCCCGGCAAGGAAACTTTGCTTTGTGGTCTGCTCGGCGTTGCTGACTTTCACTTACATCACGCTAGCCGGCCGCCAGTGGCTTGCAGGTTTCTTTGCAAGTAAGCCTGAATTGTCCAGCCTCCAGCACGCCGTCCGCCTCGAGCCCGGGAACGCCGAATATCGCGATCGCTTGGGGCGGTTCCTCTACTCGCGATTACGCTCCCCGGTTGCAGCAGCCCAATCCTACCGCTCAGCTATAGCGCTGGACCCCTATAAGTCACGCTACTGGCTCCATCTCGCGGGCGTGTATCAGTGGCTCAATCAGCCCGCGCAACGCAGGGACGCACTTGAGCACGCCATGAAAGCTGATCCCACCACTCCCGTCGTCGCGTGGGAGGCAGCGAATCTTTATCTGGTCGAAGGAAACACCGACCAGGCGTTGAAGGAGTTCCGGGTAGTTCTCGAGAACGACCCCGCGCTCGTTTCGAATGCACTGCGTCTCTGCTGGCGGATCAAACCGGACGCGTCCGCACTATTGCGCGACGTCATCCCACCGCAGCCGGAGGTTAATGCGGCCTTCTTGGATCTCCTGCTT
>JAFAWN010000355.1 GCA_019241735.1 Terriglobales bacterium | reverse complement strand
CAGTTCTCGTGACGGTCGGCTTAAGCTCCGACCCTCGCTGCAACCGCCGGAAATACTCTACCGGGTCATAAAGCCCGTCGGGATGATCCACCCGCAAACCGTTTACCTTGCCCTCTCTAAGAAGTTGGAAGACGAATTGATGGGTAGCTTCGAAGACCTCCGCATTCTCGGTGCGCAAGCCTGCCAAATCGTTAATGTCGAAAAATCGCCGGTAATTAATGTCGTCAGCTGCAACGCGCCAGTACGCCAGCCGGAAGGCCTGCGCTTTGATCAGCTCGTGCAATTCGTTGAAACTAAGCGGATCATCTGAATTGCCATTGATCTCACGCACGTTGGTCTCGATGATTTCTGTTACTTCGAGCGAGCGTGAGCACAGCGCGGCCAGACGGCGCTTGTGGATTTCTTTGTCCCGTAAACGCTCGGCCTTCTTTTCGGGAGATGCGTCGATCCTGCTGGGCAGGTGGGCAAAGGCCGCGACCAGGCTTTGCAGTTCCAACAGGTCTTCTTTTTTGGCGTCGAGCGCCTTCTCTGCCCGTTCTCCATGACGCCCTAGAATGCGCGGATACTCGCGCGGGTTCACCGGAAATCGATGTTCGTTGTACCAGATGCTGAACTCCCCTTTTTCACGGTCAAACCTGAGTGCCAATTCACCGCGGTCGAGGACGGTTCCGTACTGATCTCCCAGCACGGGAATTAGAATCTTCCCCTGGAGCTCATCTTTCAGTGGTTGCCAGTCAATGTCGAAATAATCAGCGTAGCTCGAGGCCTCGCCATTTTCGAGCACATCGAGCCACCATGCGTTATCGCTGCCCATAACCCCCATGTGGTTGGGCACGATGTCGAGGATTTGCCCCATGCCGTGTTGATGCAGCGCCTCAACGAAGCCATTGAATTCTTCGACGGTTCCTATCTCAGGGTTCAACTTATGATGATCAATAATGTCGTATCCGTGCGTACTTCCTGGGCGGGCGCGCAGATAGGGCGATGCGTAACAATGCGAGATTCCCAAGTCTGCAAAATAGGGCACCAGCGCGGCCGCCTGAGCAAAAGTGAAGGTATGGTTGAACTGCAAGCGGTACGTGGCGAGCGGAATCGGGGGCAATGCGATTTTTTCCGCCATCACGATTGGAGAGTCCAAATTACCGCCCACGGGGACAACTGCCCGGTGGTTTGCGCTTCCTTAGCTTCGTTGGAACTGGAATAGAGAATTTGATTGGCAGGGTGCTTCCCTGCGAGGGTCGCGGCGTAATTTATTTTCCCGGCACCTATATTCGCCAGCAACCGCAGGGTGACGGATCCAGAAAAGTGCCATTCGGCCAGCAGGCCCGTGCCTTCAAATGTCTTGAATTGCTTGCTCTCGTGATTTCCCTTTCGCAGCAGCGGCACAATCGTCTTCTGGCGCAGCCCCAGAAGTTCCCGATAGAACTGTAAATATGCCCGCTGCTCGGAATTGTTGAGGCCATCCCAATCCAGCTTCGAGCGCGCATAAGTTTCCGCGCAATTAGGATCAGGAATCCGGGCGCGGGCCTCGGCAGATTTAAATTGAGCAAAGCCCGAAAATTCACCTCGCCTGCCTTCGGTAACGGCTGCCGCAAGATCGCCGCTGAAGTCACAGAAAAAAAAGAATGGTGTGCCGGCGTCGAACTCTTCGCCCATAAAGAGCAATGGCGGAGAAGGCGCCAGCAGCAGAATTGACATGGCAGCCTTCACCGCCTCGGTGCGGGCGAGTTGGGTGATTCGCTCGCCGAGTGCCCGGTTTCCAATCTGATCATGGTTCTGAAGGAAAGAGACGAAAGCCCCCGGGGGCAATTGACTGCTGGGTTCGCCGCGGGGCACATTCCCTTCATATTCGGAAATTTCACCTTGATATGCGAAGCCTTCGGTCAAACAACGTCCTAAAAACTGCAGTGATGTTTTGGCGTAATCGGAATAATAACCATCGCTCTCGCCGGTGGTGAGTACGTGCAATGTGTGATGAATATCGTCGTTCCACTGGGCGTCGTACCATACCGCGTGGTTCTTGTTATCGCGCGATAGATAGTGCGATGCGTTGTGCATGTTTTCGACCACCAGGTGGACGTGCCTTCCAGGTGCGATTCTATGGCGTACGGTTTCTGCCAACTCAACGAGAATATGTGGGTCGGAGTCATCGACGATAGCGTGCACCGCGTCGAAACGCAGGCCGTCCAAATGGTATTCCTCCAGCCAGTACAGCGCGTTGTGAATAAAGAAGTCACGCACGGTACGGCTTGAGGGCCCATCATAGTTAATGTCCTCCC
>JAFAWN010000415.1 GCA_019241735.1 Terriglobales bacterium | reverse complement strand
CAGCCCCGACCACCAGGGAGTGCGCCGCACCAAAAGGCCCATCAATGCCGGCGGACCATAAGCCAGCGACATGAGCGTGTTGAATGTAAGCATGACAGAAAACACGCTTTGCCCGGTTGAAGCCATGACTGCCGCAAGACAGATGGTGAAGCCGCCAACCATGAAGGTGGTACTGCGGGCGACAATCAGCAGTTCTCTCTCTCTGGCATTTTTGCGGAGCAGCGCCTGATAGATATCTTTTGTCAGGATGGCCGATTTCAAGTTGAAGCCGGCAGAAAGATTCGCCATCGTGGAACTGAACATGGCCGCCAGCATAATCCCGATCAAACCGTGGGGCAGCAACGTCAGGCTGGCTACAGCATAAGCAGCTTCACTCACGTTCGCCATTCCCGGCCAGATGGCGTGAAGATCGGGATAAACGACGCGCATCGCCATTGGCGGAATAAACCAGAGAAACGCTCCCATGAAAAACAAAGCGCAACAGAGCAGTGCCACCTTCCGCGCGGAGCGTTCATTGTCCACGCTGAAGTAGCGTTGCGCCATAGCCCCGGTGTTGTAGCCAAACGAAACCATTACTGTCCAACTAGCTATGTAAATCCAGCCGAACTCCCCAAAAAGATGAATAGTTTTCATTTCTGGAGGCAGCGAGTGGATAAGGCCGGAAACACCGCCTACGCGGACCAGTGAGGCAACCACCAGGACCATGCAAAATGGCATCAAAATGGTGGCCTGCAGGAAATCGGTAATAACCACCGCCCACAATCCCCCAACCACGCAATAAAACATGATGATGGCGCCCGCGCCGGCGACAGTCCAGAGGACGGGAAACCCGCAAGCCGACGAGATAAAAAGACTCAGCCCGTACAGGATGCTGGCGCTCATGAAGGTTTGCACGATTACCGTCATCCAGGAGAAAGTCTGGCGCGTGCTCTCGTTGAAGCGCGCGGTCAAATATTCCATGACCGTCGTGATGCGGGTCCGACGCCAGCGGCCGGCAAAGACGAAATATCCGAGCAGGAAACTCAGGGCATTGCCGATGTAAAGTCCAATGACTGCAATGCCCGCGCGGTAGGCGACTCCCGCGGCGCCGGTGAATGTCCAGGCACTGAATCCCGCCATGAAAGAGCTTAAGGCGGCAACCAGCCAGGGAATACGGCTTCCACCGCGGAAATATTCCGCCGCGCCGCGATTGAACTTCATGAAGTACAAGCCGACGACGATCATTAACGCGGCGTAGGCTGCAATGACCGTGTAATCTACTGCATTCGCCCGATGCATATCACGCCGTTATACCGTCTCGCTAACCGAAAAGGAAGGCAAAACCAAATAAAAGATGGTAAAAGGAAACTGCAAGGAATGCCCTCAATGCCAAGACCCTTCGTGCTTGTTTCCGCGCCGGCGGCATTGTTTCACTCCTTTTTTTCGCCCGCCCATCTCCGCCGGCTGTCGCGGACATTCCGCTGGAAGAGAAACGGCGCCAGCACCCTCAGTCCACAGCTGCGACGGGATCTGGCAGACGCAGAAGCGCTGATCACGACGTGGGATACTCCCGCGTTTGGCGATGACTTGCTGGAACTAGCTCCGCACCTACGCATGATTGGCCATTGCGGTGGGGAGGTGAAGAGCCGCTTCGGACCAGCTGTGTTTGAGCAACTTACCGTCACTACTGTGCCCGAACCCATGGCGCGTTCCACTGCGGAGTTGGGTGCAGCGTTGGTGCTCTATTGCGCGCGCAACGTGGATTACTATCGCAACGAGGTAAGCAGATCCTCCCATCGTATTTTTGCGGAGGTGCACCTGCACGGCACTCCGGAATCGGTGGTTGGCCGCGAGATCGGCATGATCGGCTTCGGCAGGATCGGACGAACTCTCGTCGATTTCCTGCGGCCATTCGAGCTCCGGTGGCAGGTCTACGACCCCTACGCTCCGCGGTCGTTGTGCAAACAATTTCCGGTGGAGTTTGCCAGTCTGTCATCGGTGTTGAAACGTTCGACTTTATTAGTTCTGACGGCGGCGCTGACGAAAGAAACACGGCACATTCTCGATCGTGGTAGCCTGGCCCGACTTCCCGCCGGCGCCACAATCATCAACATTGCCCGCGGAGGATTGATCGATTTGGACGCGCTAACTCGCGAGGTCCGAAAAAAACGTTTGCGCTGCGCGATAGACGTCACGGATCCTGTTGAGCCGCTTCCCCGGAGACACCCGCTACGGAGCCTTCCCGGAGTAATTCTCACCCCCCACATCGGCGGGGGTACAAGCAAGGCGCGACACGAAATGGCGGATGCTCTCATCGACGACTTGGAGAGCTTTTTTCACGGAGACGCGATCAAGAACCGGATCACCAACGCCATGCTTGCGCGGATGACCTGATGAAAATCAGTTTTTCAACTCTGGGGTGCCCGGATTGGAAACTCTCCGAGGTTATCCAACTCGCTCTCAGCGCGGGCTATGATGGCATCGAGCTGCGTTTTCTTGAAGGCGAAGATTCTTTGTGGAAGCTGCCGGACTTCCAGGGCCAGGCACTGTCTCAGGCGCGAAGATGCCTTGCCGATGCAGACTTGCGGATCAGTTGTCTCGATACCAGCTGCCGCTTTGATTCTCCCAACGAGGTGGAGCGCCAAAATTGGGTCGCCGAGGGAGAGCGTATGGCCGAACTGGCCGCTGAGTTGCACGCTCCTGG
>JAFAWN010000377.1 GCA_019241735.1 Terriglobales bacterium | reverse complement strand
GTTAGACCCGCACTGAAAGTGCCCTTTTAGAATCTGCAAGTTACTGATTCCTTAATGCGGCTACAACGGCGAGAAATTACGCTTGCACAAATTGGCAGCAGAAATCAGCAGAAAAGTTTCTTGGAGTGAGTGCAATGGGGACGTTCCGCGCCAGCGGCAAATTCAATTTGCTGAGTCATCCCGCCCGCGACTACAATTCGCGCCGTCCCACTCTGAATGCTTGGAAATGGAGGCAACATGAAGATCAGAAGCAGTCTGTTGACGCTCGCGTGCTGTTTGTTTGCAATCGTGTGTTTCGCTGCCAACGATACGATGATGGGTACCTGGAAGCTGAATGAGTCAAAATCGAAACTCTCCGCCAGCGTACCGAAGAACCAAACGGTCACATACGAAGCCGCTGGCGACAGCGTAAAAGTCACAATCGAGGGTACCGCACCCGACGGGAAGGCAACCCACAGTGAGTGGACGGGGAAATTTGATGGAAAGGACTATCCCTCTACCGGAAATCCGAACGAAGACATGCGCTCAGCCAAGCAGATCAATGACCGCACTCTTCAGGTCGTTTCGAAAAAGGAGGGGAAGGTCGTACTCACAGCGCATGTGGTCGTTGCGCCGGACGGCAAGACCCGCACCGTCACCGTCAGTGGAACCGATGCGCAGGGTAAGAAATATAAGGCGGTTGCGGTTTATGACAAACAGTAGAAGTGAACTGGATTGTTGATAGACGGCTGAACTACAAACTGATGGGCCACCCATTCCCCTTAGGTGGCCCTCCTTTTCCGGCATCCCGATGGCAACTGTCGGATTTTGGGTGTAATGATTCCATAACGATCGGCTCCGGATGTCGGCTCCGGTCAGCCGGGTAGACTTTGGAACGCTGCGGAGCGGTATTTCGGGACCAAGCCAGGAAAAGCGTGGGTGACGCAGCTTGCTTCCGATGATTCGGGATATGGTGCAAATCACGATCACGCTGAAATGGGTTGGCCTTCTGGACTTTCACACGCGCTTCCCCAGTGCCCTGCCGCTGTAAAGCTCATCGCGACTGGTCGGCCGCCAGCAAAAGCATCGCGATTTCACTAGGTCGTTCGACATGGCAGTCGTGGCCGGTCTTCAGTTCGACGACCTCCCAGGCAGATGCACGAGCCTTCTCTGCAAAGGGTTTGAAAAATTCCCTCGCCGGATATCGTTGCGCAACGCAGGCCACGAAGGTGGCCGGAATGTTAGACTTGCGATTTGCTGGAAGCGTAAGCGGCCCTTCAAAACAGCGCAGACTAAAATCGCAGAGCCTCGCACGCACGAAATCACGCGCCTCACCTGGCTCCAGTCCCCAGAGATCAAGTTGGCTCTCCCCTCCCGGTAGCCGCCAACCAGCTCCTTGCTCACGCGCGATATCGCGAAAATGGACGCCAATCTCAGGCGGAAGCAGGTCCAACACGCTTTGCCCATCTTCGGGAATGAAGGCATCCAGGAATACTAGTCGCTGTACTCTCGCTGGGTTGTTTTCTGCCACGCCGCTGATGATCATGCCTGCGTAACTGTGGCCTACAAGGATCACTGGTGGCAGCCGTGACAATTCTTGCGAAACATCTTCTATGTGTCGCTGAAGTGTAATTTCAGGCGATAGACGGCTTTGATCTGTGCCGAGCCCACTAAGAACAGGTGTAATCACCGTGTGGCCGTGCTCTTCCAGCAATGGCGTCAACAGGTCCCACGTCCCGGTCGACTGCCAGGCGCCGTGTACAAGGACAAATGTCGATATGCGGCCGAGTCTAACAGGTCTGACAGCTAACTCATGTAACCAGGCGTTACACGTTTTGACCCTCACCGCACCGTCTACCGCAGACGGATCCACTCATCGAAAACTCCGCGACCCGCGTCACTCTCAATCGTGTTCATGCAATATTAAACTTTCGCCTTCGTGGATAACCTTCGCGACAGTAAGGAGCTTCCCCCTCGTTTCGCATAGGCTGTCCCGCCAGGAACGCGCAACTCTATTTCGGTTCCGGCATCAATTTCACTCCAAACCACGAGTTTTCCGCCGATAACGGTAGCTCGCTCTCTCATACCGCGGATGCCATAGTGCCCCTCAGTTTCCAATCCCGAGAGAAGCGCCTTATCGACACCCCTCCCATCATCGCGAACACGCAACCGGAACTGCTCGCGCTCGTATCGAACCTCGACTTCGATTTGCCGGGCATGGGAATG
>JAFAWN010000109.1 GCA_019241735.1 Terriglobales bacterium | reverse complement strand
TTGCCTTGGTGACGCGGCGCCAAGCCCACGCTGTAAGGCAATAATAGTTGCGCCACTGGAAGGCTTCCGATAGGCTTGTGGTGCTCTCGCGACTCATCCCTTCGGACCGCTTTCTCCCCTCTAAACTGCCAAATTGCTGCACAGTGTGTGCAAAATGATGTGGCTCTAACTAGCCACCTACTACATATGGGGTTTTATTACTTGACCGGCGAAACACTTAGCCGTACATTGACTTTCATTAAACGTGAGCGACAACGGCGCCAGAACCCGTTGGACTTAAAGTGCGCAGTTATGAATCTAACTGGTAAACGTTGGGAGCGAGTGCGGGAAGTGGATGGGAATCCCTCGATAGAGACGACCGTAAACGAACCTCCCTGCACCAAGGAGTGCCGAGTTGCTGAAACTAAAAAAGCTGCAGATTCTCGGATTTAAATCTTTCTGCGACCGCACTGAACTGAAGTTCCACGGCGATGGGATCGCGGCCATCATCGGACCGAACGGTTGCGGCAAATCAAATATCGCCGACGCCATTTCCTGGGTGCTGGGCGAACAATCCGCCAAAACCCTGCGCGGCTCTCGCATGGAAGACGTGATCTTTGCCGGAACCGGCGAGCGCAAACCTACCGGGATGGCGGAAGTTTCCCTGACTTTAATCGACCCCGAAGTCTATGCGGGCCCTGATGCCCATGAGGCAACGGAGATAGAAATTCGCGATCCGGAGTCTGGGGCTTTCGAAGATTGGGACGAGTCAGCCCTGCGATCCGACGCAGCTGCGGAGACGGAACGGCTGACGGAGGAGGTACAGCCCGGGCCGGGTATCGAACCGAGTGAAATTGCGGCCACGGAAAAGGATCACCCGCAAGTTGAAGGCCCGGAAGCCGAAGGGCTGCAAGTGGTGTTGAAGATCCGCCGCCGTAAATTCCAGCAGCAGCGGCCAGAGGGCGAGATCGTGGTCACGCGGCGCCTGTTCCGCACCGGAGAAAGCGAATATCTGCTGAATGGCAAGCTTTGCCGGCTTCGCGACATACAGGAATTATTCATGGGCACGGGACTGGGGCCAGAATCCTATGCTTTGATTGAACAGGGGCGCATCGGACAGATCCTCAGCAGCCGGCCTACAGATCGACGAGCAATTATTGAGGAAGCCGCGGGAATAACAAAGTTCAAAGCCAAGAAACGGCTGGCCGAGGCGCGACTCGAGGACGCTAAACAAAACCTGGCCCGGGTAAACGATATTTTCGAAGAAGTTACACGGCAGATGAATTCCTTGAAGCGGCAGGCCTCAAAGGCAGAGCGCCACGCAAAACTGCGCGACGAAATACGTGCAAGACTGCGCACCGTGCTCGCCAGCAAGTTTGCGTTGTTGGACCGGGAGCGGACGGAGGTAAATACTCGAATCGCCGCTTTGACGCAGGAAATGGACCTACAGATTGAGGCCGTACAGACGCGAGAAGCCGAGCATGCTCAGAGCATGCAACGGGGATATGCGATCGAAACGGATTTACGCGAGAACCGGGAAAGGTTAAACCAAGTCAAGCGGGAGATTGAACGGGCAAAATCTCAGCGCCAGCACAATCAGGAACGCTGCGCGGAGCTGACGGCACGCTCCGCATCGTCTGAGGCTGAGCTTGCACAAACGGCGCGCCGCCTGAGCACACTCGAAGCTGACCTCGCTTCACATCGCCTGGCACTCGAGTCCGCCGCAAATGAGTTGGCTGCCGCCCAGCATCTATTGGCCTCTTCCCAGGAAGAGGTCACTGCGGCGGGGACTGCGTTGTCCGAGCTTGAGAGCCGGCAGGAGCAGTACCGGTCCAACACTATAGAAACTGCGGCTGCGGTATCAGACCTACGGAATCAGCTTACACAAACCACCGAAAGGATGGCGGCAGCAACACGCGAGTCCGAGCGTCTGATGCAACAGATTGCTGCCATCGATTCTCAAATGGCGGCCTTCGGTGGCCGGCGAGGGCAACTGGCTTTGGAATTTGAAACCGCATCGCAACATATGGCTGGCCTGACTGCGGAAATTACCAAAGCGCGGGATGCGATTGCGGACCGACGCCGTGAAGAAGCTGACGTTAAGAATCATCTCGACGGCTTACGCACCGAGTTCGCGACGATACTGGGCAAGAAAGCTTCTCTGGAAGCTGTAATTGCGGAGCACGGATACTCTACGGAATCCGTCAGGCGGCTTTTTCAATCCGGAGTAATGAATGGAGGCCTGGCCCCGGTGGGGGTGTTGGCTGACTTCCTTGAGGTCGAGGGTCGTTACGAAGGCGTAGTGGAAGATTTTCTGCGCGATGAATTGAATTACGTGGTGGTCAAGTCCTGGGATGCGGCCGACGAAGGGCTGCGCTTGCTGCGTACCGACGTCGATGGACGCGCGACTTTTCTGGTCCACCCCGAGGATTCTCAAGCCAAGTTTTCTTTCCTCGCAGGCGAATCCGAACGGCCCAACCCTACGGACCAGTCCATTGTGCCGTTGAAGCAAACCATTCGCGTATTGGACGGATTCGGTAAATCTCTGGAGGTCATCCTCCCCAAGTTGCGTGACGGCTATATCGTGCCTGATCCTTCGTTTGCGAGGGCGCTGGCTTTGGAGAATCCCGATGCATTTTTTCTTTCCCAGTCCGGGGAATGCTTCCACAACGTAACCGTTACCGGCGGCAGGCAGCGCTCAGAGGGCCCGCTGTCGATGAAGCGCGAACTGCGCGACGTGGTTCGCATTTCCGGGGAGCTCGAAGCCGCGCTGGGACAGCAGGAGTTGCGCATTCTGGAGCTTGGTCGCGAGCTCAAAGAACTTAATTCCCTTCACGACCGCCTGGAGGACGAGAAACGCGAATTTGAAACGCAAACTATGTCCTCTAAGCA
>JAFAWN010000298.1 GCA_019241735.1 Terriglobales bacterium | reverse complement strand
CAGGACGCGCTGCTGCACCATCTCCAACTCGAGTTTGAGGATTTGCCTCAGATGTTCTTCGCGCAGAGTCTTGAACACGACCACTTTGTCGATACGGTTCATGAACTCCGGCGTGAACTTTCGCCGAGCAGCTTCTACCGCAGTCCGGTCAATTTTCTCGTCGAAGCCGTCTTCGTGAACGTCAATCTTTGGTGAAAATCCGAAGCGACCGCTTGCCAGGTTCGACATCTCGGCCGCTCCGAGGTTTGACGTCATAACAATGATGCACTGTGAGAGATCCACGCGGTTGTTGTTGCCCAGAGTGAGAGTTCCCTTATCCAGAATTCCAAGCAGTAGCTGCCAGAGAGCGTCCGAAGCCTTCTCGATTTCGTCGAACAGCAGTATGGAAAGCTTCACCTTCTCGGTCTGCCACTGATCAATTGCCGCCTGATTCAGCAAGGGAAGAGTTTCGCGATGGCCCAGATATCCCGGGGGAGAACCGATCAGCTTGGCGATTTCGTGAGAATGCTGGAATTCAGCGCAATCGATCTTGATGCAGGCGCGAGGATCGCCAAACAAGGCCTCCGACATAGCTTCAACCACCCGGGTTTTACCCGAGCCCGTGGGTCCGAGAAATAGGAGATTGCCAACCGGACGTCCGGGCGGATTTAACCCCGCCAAAAACATCTGGTAGATCTCGACTACCTTCTCGACTGCCGCATCCTGGCCAACGATTTTGCGGCGCAAAGTGTTGTCGAACTCCCGGGCATCATTGCTACGGCGATTGGGATCGAGTACCGTGCTGGCGACGC
This sequence comes from Terriglobales bacterium, assembly GCA_019241735.1. Lineage (GTDB taxonomy): Bacteria > Acidobacteriota > Terriglobia > Terriglobales > Acidobacteriaceae > JAFAWN01. The sequence continues at coordinate 1,772 of JAFAWN010000298.1, read as the reverse complement.
TTTTCATAGATGGGGCCCTCGTTTCCTTTCTGGGCCTAGCTTGATTTAGGGGAGTGCGGTTGCCGGTTGTCATAGGCGACAAATTGTGTCACCTGTCAACTGGCTTCCACCTGTGCTCATTGCAAATGGCTCGCCATCCCCTGATCGAGCTTCACATCATTACTTCCTAAGCAGTTAGATGCGGATAGCGTACAAGAAACGTTACTTGTGTGCGCCACCCGAAATCACGTAATAGAAATAATTTGCGCATCCTAGCAGTTTCCCCGGGCGAGCGGTAAGAAAAGAGCGAACCTGCGGACGCTGACGAAGAAAACCGGGCTGTCTGTGCGGCGTTGGCCGCGGTAACTGGCTCCCGGATGCGCCTGCCCTTACATTCGTAGAGCTGGCTATTCTGGAGGGTAAAACTTGAGACTCGCGCGTATCTTGATAGCTTCGGCCGCCGCGCTTTTATTTATTCCGGGACCTCCGCAGACGGCATTGCCCCTTCGCGTGATAGCTGCAGCCCAGACCACACAGGGCCTAACCTTAGCCAGCACCACATCTTCTCCTTCCGCAACGACGTCGCCGGGGCCCTCTGTTCTTTCTCGAACCACGACTTACAGCGCAAAGCGTGGGGATTCAATCGTCTCCGTGGCGCGGCAGTACCTGTCGCAGACCTCGTATCTGACTTCCTCCCAGCTGCAGTCGGCAATTCGCGATGCCAATGGGAATCTAAGCGGCACGTTTCTGAAACCGGGTCAGGAGATTACCATCCCCGGCATTCTGGACGGTCCCGTCGCTGAGAAGCCGATCCCGGTACCGCGCGACTTCGAAGTTCGCGCTATCTATTTGACTGGGCTAATGGCGGGAAGCGACCACGGCCTGCGCATCATTCGTCGCTGGCGCGAGCTCGGCGGGAATACGGTCGTTTTCGACGTAAAGGATAGCGATGGCACCATCAACATCCCTTTCGATCATCCTTTGGCGACAGCCCATCATTCGCCCATCCGCGATCTACCAAAGTTCACACGGTTTTTGCACTCCCAAGGCCTCCATGCTATTGCGCGGGTGGCTATTTTCCGGGACGAACGGCTGGTTGCGGCGCACCCGGAACTGGCGGTTCAGTCACGCAGCGAAGGCAAGCCCTGGCGGGAGCATGGCAAGCTGGTTTGGACTGATCCATCGCAGTTGAAGGTGCAGGACTATGACATCGCATTGGCCAGGAAAGCCGCTGAGTCCGGCGCGGACGAGATTCAGTTCGATTATGTGCGCTTCCCGGCCGAGGGCGACCAGAAAGACGCCAAATTCGCTTTCCAAACCGCTCACCCCGACTGGCGCCGGTCTGATGTCATCGTGGATTTTCTCAAACGCGCCTACGGCGAACTTCACCCTACTGGAGTCCTGATATCGCTTGATGTGTTTGGAGTTATGGCATGGCAGCGGCCCGCCGATTTGCAGCATACCGGGCAAGACATTGTGGAGATGGCGAAGTACTGCGACGTGCTTTCGCCCATGATTTACCCGTCGCATTTTTTCGGAATGGACGGCTACGAGCATCCCGGTGACGCGCCTGAGCATTTCATCGGCGAATCCATGGAGAGATTCGAATCTATTACCGCCGGTAGCGGCGTGGTGATTCGGCCGTGGCTGCAGGCATTTGCCTGGAGAACCAAGACCTATTCGCCAAAGTACATAGAAGCCCAGGTGCTGACGGCGAAGAACCGGGGCGGCATTGGATTTCTCTTCTGGAATGCGAACAATGACTACAGCAAGCCATATTCCGCCATGCCGGA
>JAFAWN010000288.1 GCA_019241735.1 Terriglobales bacterium | reverse complement strand
AGCGCGATGAATTCGTCCCGGGCGTCGGTAGCAGATCTCGCCCGGCTGAATTTTGTTTTAGGGGAGCTCTATGCCGATGCGGTTCTGTCTTCCGAGCGGCGCATCGGCGCCAGGGCCGAGCTGATAGGGTGCCACGGGCAGACAATTTATCACCAGGGTCTGCCGAAAAAGTATCTGGGACATAACACTCCAGCCACATGGCAGACCGGAGAAAGTGCGATGATTGCGGCACGCCTGAGGCGGCCGGTGGTCGCTGACTTCAGGCCTGCCGACCTGGCCGAGGGCGGTCAGGGAGCGCCGCTGGTCCCATTTTTTGATTACGTTCTGTACCGCGATCAGCACCTGGGCCGGCTCGTGCAAAATATCGGTGGCATTGCCAATTTGACCGCGATTCCGGCAGGCGCGAGGCTTCAGGATATTACTGCGTTCGATACCGGGCCCGGCAACATGGTCATCGACGCGCTTACGCAGCGCTTTGTTGGGATGAAGTTTGACCGCGGCGGCGAGATTGCCGCGTCCGGGAAAATTCTTACTTCCGTATTCGCGCACTTTCTTCGGCATCCATTTTTTCGGCGGGAACCGCCGAAGAGCGCCGGGCGCGAGGAATTCGGCCGCCAATTTGTGGAGGACTTCATCCAGCGATGTGGGCCGGCTGCGAAAAATGATGTCGTCGCCACCGCAACGGCATTAACTGCGAAATCCATTGCTGCCGCGTGCCAGATTCTTCTGCGACAAGACAACTTCCAGGAATTCATTGTTTCAGGAGGAGGGACGAAAAATCACACTCTGATGTCCATGCTCACATGGGAAATGCAACGGCTGGGCTTGCGGATCCGCCTCGCCGACGATTTCGGAATTCCCTCCGCAGCAAAAGAAGCGGCGGCGTTCGCGCTGCTCGCATACCAGACATGGAACCACCAGACCTCCAATGTTCCTTCGGCGACCGGCGCGACGCGGGCCGCCATTCTGGGCAAGATCTGTTATGTGTGAAGTCCCAACTTTCCCCGCGCGCTGTGCGCGGACAGCAGGCGCTTTAAGTTTCGGATTGCTCGCAGTGCTTCTGCTAGTTTCCTGCTCTGCGAAACCCGATCATGACACCCTGGTTATGATCATCGAGAGCAGCCCCACCAACCTCGATCCCCGGGTTGGACTTGATGCGCAATCGGAGCGCATCGACGACCTGCTTTTCGATGACCTGCTGACCCGCGACGAACACCTGAGAGTTCAGCCGGGACTGGCGCAGAGCTGGGAGGTCCCCGATCCACAGACCTATGTATTTCACCTGCATCAGGGTGTCAGCTTTCACGATGGCAGGCCGTTGACCTCGCGCGATGTGAAGTGGACGTTTGATTCCCTGCTGCAAGGCAAAATTCGCAGCACCAAGTCTGGGACTTACAAGCTTGTTGACCGCATCGACGCTCCCGATAATTTCACAGTGGTGTTTCATCTCAGGGAGCCGTTTGCAGGCTTGCTGTGGAATCTGTCCGATGGGGCCATGGGAATTGTTCCGTATGGAAGCGGCGAAGAGATAAGCCGTCATCCGATTGGGTCCGGGCCGTTCCGGTTCGTCAGCGCGGCGCAGGACAAAGAAGTTGTCATTGAGCGGAACGATAATTATTGGGGCCGGAAGCCGGGCTTGAACAGGGTTCGCTTCATGGTTGTGCCCGACACAACCACTCGTGCTCTCGAAATACGTAAGGGTAGCGCCGACGTTGTGATGGGAAGTTCGCTCACCGGAGACCTGGTGTTGGCGCTCCAGCGTCAATCAGATTTGCAAATGTTGCGGGCGCCGGGAACGGTTCTCGGATATCTGGCATTTAATCTGCGAGATCCAATTCTGAAAGATGTGCGAGTGCGCCAGGCGCTGGCCTGCGCCATTGATCGCCGCCCTTTTTTGGAGTACTTGAGTCGCGGTTTTGCCCGCCCCGCCGATAGTGTCCTTCCCCCTGAGAGTTGGGCGTATAGCTCTGGCGTCACCCACTACGAATACGATCCTGGCCGGGGCCGGCGGTTGCTTGACCAGGCCGGATACCATGCCGGGTCGAGCGGTGTGCGCTTGCACTTGACCATGAAAAGTTCAACGGAAGAGAGCACGCGCCTGCTGGCGGCAGTATTGCAGCAGCAACTGCGCGCCGTGGGAATCGTTCTCGACATCCAGACTTTTGAGTTCGCGACGTTCTTTTCAGATGTCACCCGCGGAGCGTTTCAGCTCTATTCTCTTCGCTGGGTGGGGGGCAACGAAGACCCGGATATTTTCGAGTACGTTTTTCACTCCGGCAAGTTCCCTCCCCATGGCGCTAACCGCGGCTATTATCACAATCCGGAGGTGGATTCGCTGATTGACCAGGCGCGGCGCGAGCCAGATGAGGATATGCGCCGCAGAATCTACGCACAGATTCAGCGGCTCCTGGCTGACGATCTTCCCTACATTAATCTCTGGTATTTCGACAATGTTGTAATCGCCTCGTCGCGCGTACACGGCTTGGAGCTGAATCCTTCGGGAAATTACGATTTCCTGAAGACCGCAGAATTAGCCGGGCGTCCATGAACAAAGAGCCGCAAAATCTCCGTGGTACCATCGAATTCCAGTGCGAATTCTTTTCATCGGTGATATTTTCGGACGCCCCGGACGCAATATCGTTAAAGATCGCCTCCCTGAGTTGATCAAGTCACAATCTATTGACCTGGTAATCGCAAATGGCGAAAATTCCGCCGCTGGGTTTGGAATTACTCCTGCCCTGGCCGAAGATTTATTTGAGCTCGGCATCGACGTCATCACCACCGGAAACCATGTTTGGGACAAACGCGAGATCGTTGAATATTTTGAGTCAGCCGCCGCAGACCGCCACGGCCCCGCGAGGCGGCTGCTGCGTCCCGCCAACTATCATTCCGGTCTGCCGGGCTGGGGAGTGTTCGAAGGCAAAAAGGGCGGCACCGAGTACGCTGTAATCAATTTGCAGGGCCGGGTTTTCATGGCCGCAAACGATGACCCCTTTCGTGTCGCCGATCAACTGCTTGCGGAAATCAAGGCCAAAATCATTGTGGTTGATTTTCACGCCGAAGCGACATCGGAAAAAATATCCATGGGCTGGTACCTCGATGGACGCGCCACCGCTGTAATCGGCACCCATACCCATGTCCCCACCGCCGATGAGCGGGTGTTGCCGGGGGGTACAGCCTACATCACCGACGTTGGGATGACTGGGCCATTCGACGGCGTGATCGGTGTTAAAAAAGAGCTGGTTATCGGACGATTTTTAAACAACATGCCCGTCAGGTTCGAGCCCGCGACCGGGGACGCGCGATTGTGCGCGGTTATCGTCGACTGTGATAAGTCCAGTGGGCGGGCAACCAAGATTGCGCGCCTGATGCTCAGCTGAAAATCGCTTGCAGCTCCTCACATCTCTTATATTGGTTGCATGCCTAAGCCTTCCATTCGCAAAACGAAAGCCAGAATAATTTCCTCCCGCGATGTTTACCACGGGCCCGTTTTCTGGGTGACCCATGATGAGGTGCTTGAACCTACAGGCGTGCGCGCGCGGCGCGATGTGGTCCGACACAGCGGCTCGGTGGTTGTTATGCCGGTTGAAGGAACTTACCCCCGGCAGCGAGTGTTGCTGGAGCGGCAATACCGCCATGCTGCACAGCAGTATTTGTGGGAGCTCCCCGCCGGGCGCATTGATCGCAGAGAAAGTGAACTTGCCGCGGCCCGTCGGGAGTTGTTGGAAGAAACCGGATACACTGCAAAACGCTGGAAGAAAATCCTGCGTTTCTATGCCAGCCCTGGATTTGTGGCGGAAACCATGTCCATTTATATGGCTACGGGGTTGAGCGCCGGCCAAGCGCAGCCGGAAGACGATGAAGTGATTCAGATCAAATTCTTTCCTCTCGCAGAAGCGGTCCGAATGGTTCTCAGCGGCCGGGTAAAAGACTCAAAAACTATCTGCGGCGTGCTCTGGCTCGCTCAGCACGGCAAGGGCCAAAAGCCGCGCCGATAGCGGGATTTAGCGCTTTTGTACTCTTGACATGTCTTCTTTAGGGCCGCACAATTGTGCCCATAAGAGGCACGTCCCGATGCCAGCGGACGCGCTTGAGGGTGCGATCGTGGAACGACTGAAAGGTACGGTAAAGTGGTTCAACAACGCCAAAGGCTATGGATTTATCGGCCGCAACGACGGAGCGGACGTGTTCGTCCACTACAGCGCCATCAGCTCCGAGGGATATAAAAGCCTTCAGGAAGGCGATAACGTCGAGTTTGAAATCACGACCGGAGACAAAGGCCCGCAAGCGGCGAACGTGACTAAAGCTTCATAGAAGACTCCGGGCAACGCACCGTTCGCCACAATCCCGCGCAGCTTTCCCTTCCGCTTCGACTTGTTTAATCTCTATGTGCCGTGGACAACAAGGCGATTGCCGGAATTCTCTATGAAACCGCCGACCTGCTCGAAATCGACGGGCAGGATTCGTTTCGGATTCGCTCCTACCGGAACGCCGCCGAGGCCATTGAGGCGCAGCCGCAAAAAATCTCCGAAATAGTTTCAGAGCCCAAGAAAGTGCTGGCCATCCCCGGCATCGGCAAGGGTATGCTGGCCAACCTGCAACAACTCCTTACCGAGGGAAAGCTCTCAGTCCACGCCGATCTGCTGAAGAAATACCGTCCGTCCATGCTCGATCTCTTAAAGATCCAGGGGCTGGGACCGAAGACCATCGCGCTGATCTGGAGCGCGTATCAGGTATGCGATATCGAGGGCGTTGAGCGCCTGGCACGCGAGGGCAAAATCCGGACCCTGCCGCGGATGGGCGAAAAGCATGAACAAAAACTGTTGAAGGCGATCGAAGACTATCGCCGCATTGCAGGACGGTTTCTGCTGGACTCCGCCGAGATTCAAGCGAACAAAATCATCGACCATCTCCGCGGGTATCCCGGCGCGGAGAGCGTCATGCCTGCGGGGTCGCTGCGCCGTGGGCGGGAAACAGTAGGCGACCTTGACCTGCTGGTCACCGGCGCTGCCTGTTGCGATGACGAAGCGCGGCAGAAACTGATTGAACACATTATCCGGTTTCCGGGGCTGATGGAGATTATGGCGCGCGGCGAAAACAAAGTTACATTCCGCCTGCGTGGCGGGATGCAGGTGGATGTACGTCTCCTGCCGCCGGATTCATTCGGCGCGGCGATGCAGTATTTCACCGGCTCGAAGGCCCACAATGTTGCCTTGCGCCAAAGAGCCTTGAAGATGGGATACACGCTCAGCGAGTACAACCTGGCCAGACTCGAGGACGGGGAAACAGCCGCCGGGAAGAGTGAAGAAGAAATCTACGCCAAATTGGACCTGGACTACATTCCTCCTGAACTACGTGAAAATTGCGGCGAGATTGAGGCGGCCGGAAATCATTCCCTACCCGGCCT
>JAFAWN010000127.1 GCA_019241735.1 Terriglobales bacterium | reverse complement strand
CGGCCCAAAGCCTGTCGGCGGCCCAGGCTCCCGCAGCCCAGATTCCGGCCCCGGCTGCCGCGGCAGCCAGCAAGGCGCCGGCAGCAATCGTCCGGGTGCGCGTTACCCTGGACCAGGGCAAGCCTACTCTGGAAATTACCGCTACCCGGCCGATCACTCCGGTCATCACTAAACTGGAAGATCCGCTCCGTCTGGTGGTGGATCTGCCGAATTCGAAAATGTCAGTAAATCGCAAGCACATTGACATTCAGAGTCCGGACATCAGCGGCGTGCGTCTCGATCAATACCAATCCACTCCTCCGGTGGTTCGCGTGGTGGTGGACCTGCTAAAGCAGCTCAGTTACACCTCGGAGACGGTAGGCAACCAGTTGATGATCCGAATGCAGGCAGAGAAGCAGGATGTGACAGCGAAGCTGCCCTCGGTGTCAGGATCTACTCCCGGGGCGCAGCCTTTAGCTGTACCGGTCAGTCCGACTCCTTATGGCAAGGTGGTGTTTGCCAGCGGGCTGGCGTCCGGAGCGGCAGTGACTGCGGCCGACGAGCCTACGATTCTTCGCCTGTCGCGCGGCGGCGAAGTGCACGTCTGTCCGGAAACCACGATTTCCATCACTCATTCCGAAAAGGGCCCAGACCTGCTTCTGGGGATGGGCACCGGGTCGATCGAAACCCACTACGAGTTGCAGAACAATGTGGACACCATCCTCACTCCGGATTTCCGCTTTCTGTTGCGCGGTCCCGGCGAATTTCATTTCGCGGTCAGCGCCGACGCTCAAGGCAATACTTGCGTAAAAGGGCTGCCGGAAAACACCGGCTCGATTATTGTTTCGGAATTGATGGGAGACGGAACGTATAGGATCGCCCCCAATCAGCAACTGGTGTTCCGCGGCGGGCACGTGGCCACTATCGACCGAGCGCCGCAAGAGTGCGGCTGCCCAGCGCCCCCAGTTCCAGTAATGCGCACCGCATTGCCGCAGCCGGCTTCAGAGGAAAATCTGCCCCCCTCGGTACACATGGCCCAGCCGGGGGACGAAACCAAGCCGGGGCAAGCTGCTTCGGGTACAAGCGCAACCCAGGCGAGCGGTGCGGCGTCGCAGGGGACCATGCCAACTTCCGGCCCGGAAACTGCTTCACTGCCGGCCGCCCTGACCCAGCAACCTCACGTGCAAGTGGACGCGCCTTTTGTTTACCGGGCGAGCGGGCCTCCGTTGCCGCCGATCGGAGAGGCTAAAAGATTGCCGCTTACCAATTCGGTGCGCCCGGCTCCGCTTCCTACCGTGGCACTCCCGCCCGCTTCCGCTGAATTGAAACCGCCGCATCACGGTTTTTTCGGGAAGGTTAAAGGCTTCTTCTCCGGAATCTTCCGGTAAGCAGGTAGCGGGGAGCTGAGACGTCCGCTTATCTGTGGATCAAACGCCAGTTCTTTTAGAAACATCTGCCGCCCGAGTCGTTCGCTGCTGCGGATGCTCACTTACTTGGTTTGCTACTCTCTTCAAAAATCGCCGCTGGCGCCTCCCCCTCCAGACTTCCCACCACCGAAACGCACACCCGGGTCAGTTTTTAGCGGGCCCTGCATTATTGAGTGGGGCGATAGTAGTCCGAAAATGGCGGATCCCCCCTTCATCCAGTATTTCTCCTTCCCCGATACGCACTCGGCGGTGAAGCCATTGCGAACTCCACCCGGGGCGCGAGCAAGCCAGCGTTGAATGAACAAAGCAAGACAAGTCAACAATATCCCAAGAATCATCGGGTCCCACGTGTGCCGGGGCCAGCCGAGATACGGTTTATTGGTGACGAAGGTCAGGATGGCAGTGATTAAGCCTGCCCTAATGACAGAGCGATCTTTCTGGCGAACGCCGCGAGTAAGAATGACTGGTGGCAGGCACCAGATCAGCACCCACGTAGCCCAGTAAAACGGCCGCGCGAACTCGATCGCACCCCGCGTGCCGGTCCACCACTGCGATAGCAGGCTCAGTGCAGAAAGCCGAAGGTTACTGGCAAGGTAGATGCCAAGCCAGAGGAACGCTTCGGCGAGTGAATAAGCATCCTTAACATGATCGAAACGGTGGCCTGGGCGCAGCGCAGCGACGCACATCAGCCCAACTGCATAGAACCCCACGACGAACAAATGTCGCGCCGAAGCTGATGAGGTCCAGAGTACCGTCACAAGCAACAATAGGATCATCGCGGCTGGAAATGCATACCACAGCCCGAAGCGATGCCATATCCAGAGCGAGATAATCGCGCCAGCGGCAGGGATCAAGAATTCTGGGCTACGCGAGTAAGGGCTTCTGCTCATAACGATGAATTCCATTCCCAAGCAAAGAAAACCAACTGAGCAGACTGCGAAAGCCTCCTCAACGCCGTAGTGATAGAGCCGCAGTCGGGCAACGGCGACTTCGGTAGCTGTATAGCAGAAGGCGGCGAAAATCACGAAGAAAATCCCGCGGGTTTGTTGCGATGCCTGCGGTGAAAAAACTGTCAAAAACAGTTCGCCGGCGGCGGTTACACTGATAAGGGCAAAGAAGAACAGAATAAAATGCAGGAATTCGTTGGTGGTGCGAAGGTCAGAAGCCGTTTCCTTTTCAAGAACCTGGTATTGTGCCTTGGTGATGAGGCCGTCGCTGGCCCAATCCTTCAGCAACTTGCGGGCGCGCAGCGTTTCTTCGCTGGAGGTATTGTACGCTCTCATGCCTGCCTTCCGAAACGAAGAGCGATCTGGATCAGAGCCACTAAGATAGCGACCGCGCTAGAGACGAAATAACTCAGAACAGCCGTTTCGTTAGTGACGATGTGGCCCAGAACTAACGAACTGACGCCGATATAGCCATAAATAGTGGCGTAAACCACGAAAATAAACTGGTGGCGCGAAAGGCCCCATGCGAGAGATCCGGCACATGCGATTAGAAGCCCTAAAAACCACACGCCGTAGCCTTCGGGCTTGAACACACCTGAGAGCAATGCGCAAAAGATAACGTTGGCCGCGATGTTCAAATAAGTGCCGAGGAAATGCGGCTTCAGTCTGCGCCGCTGAAGAAGCGCCCCGACGACGCCAATTAGTAGGGAGTAGAGGATCGCACATCGGCGATAAGTCGCGCTCTGATGGTACGGCCAGTGCGAGATTGTGATTCCGAACCACCCGGCAAGCGATGACATTGCGAGTGACAACACCAGGCGATTGTCAAAACGGTAAGCCAGGAAAAAGAAGAGTCCAGCTGTTGTTAGGAGATAGAGGTCCCATTGTTTCGAGAGCAGGTGGAAACGGCTTTCAAGGTAAGTGAGTTCTGCAGCCCAGGCGAGGCCGCCTAGGTAAAGAACATAGGCGAATATGGGAGTAGGTGAAGGTGTTTCACTGGGGGACCACGCCGGTGCACGCGAAAAGCAGTACCAAAAACTGCTGCCGAGGATAGCGGAAAATGCGGTCAACACGAGGGCGTCTCCCAATTGGTGCGCCCATGTGGTCGCGGTCCAACCGAGGCCAGCAACAAACGCCATCACGCCGGCGTAAAGAAGGACGTTTAGCTCAAGAAAAAGAGAGAAAGGTTCTTCACGACACAAGCTTGCCAAATGCGAGTACTGCTCCGGGGATATTTTCCCCTCCACCTTCCATTGTCCTAATCGATGGAAGATGGTCACCAAGTCTTGATCCTCCGAATCTTTAGATAATAACTCCTGGGCCTAGCGGAAGTTTGCGACGACCCGTTTCGCACTCGAGCGTATTTATCTACTCACAGGACTCGCCGCGCGCGCTGCACTCATTGAGCCAGCGGTCAGTCTTGTATGAATAGTTCGAGTTACGCAGGCGCAACTAACCTCGCTAATGGCTACATACGTACTCGCTCGCGCAGGTCGTCTGCCATCTTGCTGCCACGCGCAAGGGCTTTCTCGGCTAATTCCATTGCCTCTTCCCGCAGATCTTCGAAAGTCTCCAGGGCGTCGCCGTACTTCCTGCGCAACTCCTTGCGGAAGTATCTGCCTTCCTTGGGCGCATACATAAGTCCGAGCAATGCGCCGGCGCCCAACCCTACCAGCAGGCACGAAATTGCAGTCCCTAAACCGCTTCCACCTCGCGGCTCATCCTCGTAATCTCTATCTGCCATAGAAACTCCTCCTGATCGCACATGTCTTCCAAGGTCGCCATTTTGGATTCCCGCGGCACGCTTTTAGCTGCCTGAAAACATCAACGTCAACTTTTCGCTGCCAAGTTGAATCCATGCGGCGGATTTCCCAAACCCACCTGCATTCGATAAAATAAGACGTCCGATTCATCTTCATGGCGGAAATGCGGGCCTTACCGCCTATCCACTGCTCAAGGAGATTCGCTCAGCATGTCGATTCCTGCAACCCAGCTCCGTCCCGGCATGATCATCAAGCACAACAACGATCTGCATTCGGTCTTCAGCGTCGAGCATCGAACGCCGGGAAATCTGCGCGCCTTCATTCAGGCGAAGCTGCGCAATCTGCGTACGGGCGCGATGTTTGAACACCGCTTTCGCTCGCCCGATCCCATTGAAAAAATCACGGTCGACGAAGTGGACATGCAATTCCTTTACAGCGATGGCGACAGCTACTACTTCATGGACACTTCAAATTACGAGCAAACCCATTTGAGCAGGGAAATTCTGGGCGATGCCGTGAGCTACCTGATCCCGAATCTTGAGATCAAAGTGGAGTTTTTTGACGGCAAAGCTGTAGGAATCGAATTACCTCAGACCGTGGAGCTGACGGTGATCGAAACCGAGCCCGGACTGAAGAGCGCTACCGCGTCAAGCGTGACCAAGCCCGCAAAAACTGAGACTGGCCTGGTGGTTTACGTGCCGCCGTTCATCAATGAGGGTGAAAAAATCCGCGTGGACACCTCTGAGGGCGCCTACCTTTCCCGCGCTTGAATTCTTCAGTAGAAAAGGTATTTCCGCCACTTATCATCTGAACGTCCCATCAACCGCATGATGTGCCGGCTGGTGTGGAGATTAAAAGCGCGAGGCTCGCGCATCAGCTTCATTCCGGCTTCTGCGGGATATTGGTTGCCTTTGCGGCGATTGCAGGAATGGCAGCAGGCCACAAGATTCTCCCAACTGGAAGCCCCTCCCCGGGAACGCGGCAAGACGTGGTCCAGGGTCAAATCGCTTGGACCCAGCACCTGCGCGCAGTACTGGCAAGTGTTGCGATCCCGCAGCAGGATATTTTTTCGTGACAGCGCCCGGGTTTGATGCGGAATCCTGCGATATTCAAGCAGGCGGATGACTGAAGGCACTCGAAGCGCGACCCGGGCAGCATGCAGGAAGTGCCCGTTTTCCTCTTCCGCCATCGCCACGCCTTTGAGTACCAGAACAATGGCTCGGCGCGCGACACAAACATTGATGGGCTCGTAGGAGGCGTTCAAAACCAGCACCGGGGCGTGCAGCGCGTGCACGTCCCCCTTCTGGTGAATTCCGGGGACCATGGCGGGGCTGAATTGCTGTCCTGCCGCTTGCGGATTGTTAAACCTTGCACGCATTTGGTTCGTTGTTCGTTTTCAGCCAGCGTTTAAGCTTGGGCCGCCATTCTAAGTTCCGGAGTCGCGGCGGTAAGGCTGAGTTCGCGGGTATCCGCTTTCAAAGTGCGCGCCACCGTTGCGACCCAAACTCTGGCTGCGCCCTCCCGCAGCAAAACTCGCGCACATTCTGAAACCGTGGTGCCGGTAGTGAAAACGTCATCCACCAGCAGGATCTCCCGGCCGCGCACTATTTCACGCTTCGAAATAACGAAGGCTCCACGCAGGTTCTCCCTACGCTGATGACTGCTAAGTCCAATTTGCGAATCGGTTGCCCGGCGCCGGCGTAACACTTTGGTATTTAACTGAAGTTTCTGGCTATCGGATCGTCTGCTGCGAGCCAGCTTCACCGCGGCGGCGGCGATTAACTCCGATTGATTAAATCCCCGCTGCCGCAGTTTGGTTGCATGGAGCGGCACCGGCACCACCAGCAATTCAGAATTCCCGACGACTTGTGTATTGGCCAGCACGTCCGCCAGCATGCGGCCGAGCACCTTTGCGGCGGGCCGGACTCGCTCATATTTTAGTAGATGGATCAGTTCGCGCAGGCTGCCATCATAACTTCCATAAGCGACCGCCTTGGCGTACGGAGGCGCCGCGCGGCGGCAAAGTCCGCAGATGCCTGAGGCGGGATGCACAGGAGCAGCAAAGCCTGTTATCAGCCGCTCGCCGCAAAGCGAGCATAGCGCGCCCTCAATTGGCTGGACGGAGGTTAAGCACTCATGGCATACAGGCAGGCGCGAAACATCGATTAACGGGGCGCTACAAAGGCGGCAGTCGGAGGGGAACAGAAGCGCAAAAAGTCCCTGGGCAAAGCCATTCACCAGGGAAACCAGCAGAGGTTCGGCCGCTTGAGCGCTTGGCCGGATGGCGCGAATTGGACCCGGACTACTGCTGAAGACTAACCTCCGCCCTCTAACACTTCCGCACCGCGCTTATCCGAACGAATTAGGCCGCAGCGCGCTGGGTTTCAACAATACGCTCAGGCACCTGAATCAAAAGTGAGCGGTTATCGCGTCTGAAGCAATGTGCACAGCGGACGGGTCGCAGTAAAAGCAGCGGATAGAGATACTTCTCCGAAAATCCTCGCGGGCGGGACCGGTATCCATTCGTACTGCCGCAATCACGGCACCTAAATTGTCTGGTCAGCATGGCGTGCACCTCTACAGCGGGGGGAATTGCCCTCACTGACGGTAGGATAGCAGACTACTGCCCTGGCTAAAAGCATTTCCCGCATAGGCCGTAATAAGCTCCGGGTGCGCGACGCGTGATAGAATTTTGAAGCAATTTTCTATCCAAAAGAGTCAGATCTGGATCCCAAGTGATTGAGCTTGCACCGTCAATACTAGCCGCTGATTTCGCCCGCCTGGGTGAGCAGATTCAGCAGGCCGCAGACGGTGGAGGCACGGTGATTCATGTGGACATCATGGATGGCCACTTTGTTCCCAACCTGACGATGGGACCCCCGGTGGTCAAATCGCTGCGTAAATCGACGCGTTTGCCCCTGGATTGCCACCTGATGATAGAAAATCCCGATCAATTCATCCCGGAATTCGCGGAGGCAGGAGCAGACTGGATTTCGGTACACCAGGAGGTCTGTCGTCACCTTAACCGGACATTGCAATTGATCAAGGATCATCATTGTCTGGCGGGGGTGGTGATAAATCCGGCCACGCCCATTGAAACTCTCAGCGAAGTGCTGGAAATCGTTGATTATGTGCTGGTAATGTCGGTAAACCCGGGATTCGGCGGCCAAGAATTTATCCCCGCCTGCCTGCGGAAGATAAGGAACCTGGCGGATGTCCGTGAAAAGCGGGGGTTTGGATTCCGGATCGAGGTAGATGGGGGCATCGGGCCCGCGACCGTCGCCGACATAGTTCGAGCCGGGGGCGAAATTCTGGTGGCGGGCAACGCAATCTTCGCTATAGGCGATCCAAAGATTAATGCCCAGCGGCTGCTGAAGACAGCCTCCGAAGCTACATTGCAAAGAGTCTAGAACCGGGGCTCGAATCTCCAAACAGTTGCGATTGCGAGCGCTTTGACCCGTTAATGAGTGACCCAGTTCTGAAAGGTAGATGATGCTACGTCGTGCTCTGTGGATTTTTGTGCTGTTGCTGCTTGCGGTCACAATTGCGTGCACCAACAAAAAGGTCAGCAATCCCCTGGCAAATGTCGGCTCGAAACAGCCGGATAAGGTGCTGTTTGATCGTGCCATGGATGCCCTTAAGCACAATCGTTATGATGTGGCCCGTCTGACCCTCCAGACTTTGATCAATACTTATCCGGATTCTGAATACATCGCGCGCGCCAAGCTTGGGGTGGCCGACTCCTGGTATGAAGAAGGAGGCTCCGCCTCAATGGCGCAGGCGGAGGCCGAGTACAAGGATTTCATCACTTTCTTCCCCAACATGCCCGAGGCGGCGGAAGCGCAGCTTAAGATCGCGAACATTCACTACCAGCAGATGGAAAAACCCGATCGCGACTTCACCCACGCGCTGCGGGCGGAAGAGGAATATCGTCAACTGATCCTGCAATGGCCGGACAGTAAGCTCGTCCCCCAGGCGAAGCAGCGGCTGCTTGAAGTGCAAGAAGTGATTGCCGAGCGCGAGTATCGTGTCGGGCGTTTTTATTCACTGCGGCAATCCTATCCAGCCGCGATTGCCCGCTTGCGGTCGCTCGTGGAGCGTTATCCGCTGTACAGCAAAGCCGATGAGGCCCTTTACACTCTGGGACAGTCGTACGAAGGCGAGATCGCCCTCATCCGTTCCCGTCCGGCCCAGGAAGCAGCGAAGACGCGGATGATCCAACAGTTCACTAAAGATGCGGCGGATGCGTATTCCCGGATCATCAGCCGGTATCCTCTGATGGACCGGGTTGATGATGCCAAGGCGCGTCTGCTGGCCCTGCACCAGCCGGTTCCGCGTCCTACCAAAGCCGAGGTCGCCTTAAATAAGGCGGAGGAAGACAGCCGCCGCGAGCCCGGCCAACTGGAGAAGCTGTTGCGGCCCTTTGCCAGGCATCCTGATACCACCCAGGCCGCTAAGGTTGGGGACCCAACCATCGTAGATCCCCAGCCGGTGAGCGCCAGTGACGTGGTCCAGAGAGCAACCCAGGCAGCGATCGGAAGCGAGGCTTCCGGATCAGGCAACCATTCTGTTTCAGTCGAGACGGTGGGAAATGGCGCGCCGCCCCCGGATCAGCCCGCACCGCGCTCGGATGCAACCCCGGCGGTGAACGGGGTTCCGATTGACAACTCATCGGCCACGGCTGCAGCAAGCGAGCCCAAGGCAGGCACAGAAGCCCCTGATCCGAATGAGCTCAAGCCCAATGTTAAATCCGATGAGAATCAACCATTGCCTGCTCCGCAGCAAGTGAATGAGATCCAACCGGGTGGGGCGGCTGATCAAGGCAAAGGAAATTCAAGCCAGGCCATCCCCGCAAAATCTGACAGTTCTTCTTCGAGCCAGTCTTCGGATCCAAATGCCCCGGCCGACGACGCTACCTTGTCTTCCAGCCGGCACAAGAAAAAGAAGGGTCTGCACAAGCTGGTGCCTTTCTAACGGTTATTGATCCGGGGCAGAGCGCCAGCGGTCTCCATTGCCGGAGTTTGAACGAAATAAAACCGTGGTTACTGGCCACTGGTAACGTGCTTACTGTCTTAAGCTCATTGACTTGCGGGCTGGGACACGTTAACTTCGCGCTATCTCCCTCAGCAGAGGACCATTTGGCGCGCAAAATATTACTTGCCGACGACAGCGTCACCGCTCAGAACATGGGGAGGAAGATCCTCAGCGACGCTGGTTATGAAATAGTAACCGTCAACAATGGCTCCGCAGCGCTCAAGAAAATAGCGGAGATAAATCCCGATCTGATCATCCTCGACGTATACATGCCCGGCTACAGCGGGCTCGAAGTGTGCCAAAAGGTGAAGGATAACCGGGAGACATCCAGAATTCCGGTCCTGCTAACCGTTGGCAAACTCGAGCCTTTTAAGGCGGACGAGGCGAAGCGCGTCGGCGCCGACGCGCACGTGGTAAAGCCTTTTGAGGCGAGCGAACTGCTCACCATCCTCAGCCGGCTGGAAGACAAAATCGTTCCCCGGCCGGAAGCCTTCAAACCTGGCCGTTTCGCGAAAGCCATTGCGGCGGTGGAGGGGTCCGCTGCAGTCGCCAAGACCAATTTCGGAAGCGCCGATACTGGATGGCACAACCGGCTTATTATTCCCGCCGCGAGTCCCAAGCCGGATGACACCAACAGCGCCCTCGCGGCCACCGTTGCGCCTGAAGCGCGAGGCACGACGAAAGACCAGAACAGCGATGCGGCAACCGTGATCGCTTCCCCGGTAATGGATGTGAAGTCCGCCGAAAGAAAATCACCGGAATCGTATCGGGAAATGATTCCACCTGCCCCGCCCACGCCGGAAGAAATGGCGGCTATGGCGGCAGTTGCGGCTTCATTCATAGCCGGCCAGGGCACAGGAGCAACGCATACTTCTGAATCGGACAGAACCCCTGCCGCAGACGAGAAGGAAAATCCAACGAAGGCGCCGTCCGCGCCCCAAATCACCGGCGATTCGGGGAACCTCGAACCGCCGGTTGCAGCAAATTACGGTGCCGACGCAATTGACGGCGAAGTAAGCGAGGCGCTGGCATCCCTTTCACCCCGCCGTTCTGATTTTGCAGCGCCTGCTTTCAGTGTGCCAGCTGGCTTGACGGTTCCCGCGGACGCGAACCGAGAACATTCCGTTGCGACTTCAAGTTCCGCCGCGTCGGCTGCGCTGCGATCCGGTTCGCGGTGGATTGCGGAACAAGTTCCGGTCGCAGCCCTTGAATCGAGCGTCGTCCTCGAGCAGGAGATGGAAGCAGCATTCGCGGCCTTGTCAACTGCCAGTACGCCTATAAGCCCATTGACGCCCCCTGCACGTGCGGCATGGCCGGTGGGGATATCTTCCTCCGGAAATGGCCGGCCTCATGCCGACTCTGCGACGCACAGAGACGCACAGGCGGAGGAAAGCTTGACTGCGCTTCCATCCTTTGCTTCCGGCGACGCAGAACAGGGGAACGGCGCGGTGGAACCACAAACCGTCGCCGGAGTGTCACAGATCGCAGCTGATGTACAGTCGCAGGACGTAGAGTTCCCAGCAGTTCTGGATACCCGGGCCCACGAAGTTTCAGGTAACTCGCGGTCAAGCAAGGCCGCGAGCGACTCGTCCGGATCGACAGATTTTGCAGCAACAGCGGTGGGCGAATATTCAGGTAGCAGCGAGACTGCCGCCGATGACGTTCCCGTCGACACCTCTGTGCTCAACATTCATCCGGACAGTGCAGCCGCAGCCAGCGAGCCTTCGGAAATGGCATCTGCGGCGGCAGCGGCTTCGTCCTCTGTCACAGCGTACTCCACGACTGTCAGCCTCCCCACCAGCAGCAACGAGGCCAATGCATCTTCGACCCCGGTTGAAGTCACACCGCAAGCGCAGGAAGAAGAGCAACTGCGCGCGCCCGAGCTCGCCGCGGCCTGGCACAATTGGAAACAGATTCGGGATTCGATCTTAACCGCGTCATCCAAGAACCCCGACGCTAGCGCTGCCGGGTTCCACGAGATTGAGCGCGGCGCTGCAGCGGCGGCGCAAGCAGCCTCCACGCAAGCGACTGTTGCAGAGGCTACTACGGACGAGGCAGACGCCAGCGCCATCGCGGATATCGTTGACAGCGTCCTTGCGGAAATGAAACCGAAACTGATGGAACAGATCGCGAAGAAAATGGCGAAGGAAAAAGAGAAGAGAAAGTAGTCCACGCCTGTTCCAGCCGCTGCTGCCACCCGCCGCCTTCCAAATACATTGTCACCCTAAGCGAAGTTTTTGTTACTTATCTGGTTTGACCGCTTTTTTCTCCCGCCTGTAAGATCGAAGTTCGTTTGCAGCGACTAGCAGTTCGTAAGGGCCTTCGACTCCGGCCTCTACCGTGAATTCATGCCACACGATCTTCCCAAATCGTATGAGCCCGGCGCGATAGAGCTGCGGTGGGCTGAATACTGGGTCAAAGAAAAGCTTTTCCACGCGCCTACCCCGCCGGAAGGCGATACCACTTCCACGTTCACCCTGTTGTTGCCGCCTCCGAATGTTACTGGCCGCCTGCATATGGGGCACATGCTCAACCAGACGCAGATGGACATCATTGTCCGCTGGCACCGCATGCGAGGCTTCCGTACTTTGTGGCTGCCGGGCACAGATCATGCAGGCATCGCAACGCAAATGATGGTCGAGCGGCAACTCATAAGCGAGGGCAAGCAGCGGGTCGAACTGGGGCGGGAAGCGTTCCTGGAGCGGGTTTGGGAGTGGCGGCGTCACTACGGTGGTGCAATTCTCGATCAGATGAAGCGCCTGGGCGCGTCCGTCGATTGGGAGCGCGAATATTTCACCATGGACGAAAACCTCTCGCGCGCGGTGCGGGAGGCCTTCGTTCGCCTCTACGAAGATGGACTAATTTATCGCGGCCGATACATCGTTAACTGGTGTCCTCGCTGCGGCACGGCCATTTCGGACCTGGAAGTGAAACATAGTGAAGTTCCCGGCAAGCTGTACGAAATCAGATATCCGGTGATCGGTTCCAACAACGAATTCATCACCGTGGCGACCACGCGCCCGGAGACCATGCTCGGAGACACCGCAATTGCCGTGAATGGAGCTGACGAGCGCTATAAGCATTTGCAGGGTAAGCACGCGCGGTTGCCATTGATGGACCGCGAAATCCCGATCATCACCGATGAAATCGCCCAGCTCGAATTCGGGACCGGCGCGGTCAAGATCACGCCGGCTCACGACCCCAACGACTTCGAAGCCGGCCTAAGGCATAACCTTCCCCGGATCGAAGTGATGGACGAGCACGCACGCATGAATCAGAATGCCGGGCCATACGCAGGGCTCGATCGTTTTCAGGCACGCGAGAAGATTCTGAGTGATCTTGCAGCCGGGGGTTTTCTGGGGGATGTCAAGGACTACACAATCTCCATCGGCAGATGCGACCGCTGCGGCACAGTAGTGGAACCCCGGCTCTCCATGCAGTGGTTCGTCAAGATCGCGCCATTGGCGGAACGCGCGATCAAGGTGGTAGAGAACGGCGACATTCGGTTCACGCCCGAAAACTACCGCCAAATTTACTTGCACTGGATGCGCAACATCCATGACTGGTGCATCTCCCGGCAGCTGTGGTGGGGGCATCGCATTCCCGCATGGCGTTGCCTCGCGTGCGATCAGACTATAGTTGCGCGCGAAACGCCGGTGAAATGTGCCGGCTGCGGCGATTCTAGACTGGAGCAGGATCCGGATGTGCTGGATACCTGGTTTTCTTCCGCCTTGCTGCCCTTCACGACGCTGGGCTGGCCGGAAGAAACGCGGGATCTGGAAGCCTTTTATCCCACTTCGTTGCTGATTACGGGCTTCGACATCCTCTTCTTCTGGGTGGCGCGAATGATTATGCTGGGCTGCTGGTTTATGGCGCCACCGCACGATCCCCGGCGCGCGAGTCAGGGCGCTTTCACCGAAAATAGTCTGCCGCACAGCGTTCCGTTCCGCAATGTTTACATCCATGCATTGGTGCGGGATGCCGATCGCCAGAAGATGTCCAAGACCAAAGGCAATGTGCTCGACCCGATAGAAATAATCGAGAAGTATGGGACCGATGCCACCCGATTCACGCTGGCCGCCATGTCCTCGCCGGGGACTGATATCGCATTTAATCCCAGCCGCACCGAGGGTTATCGCGCCTTCGCCAACAAAATCTGGAACGCGGCCAGATTTATGTTCATGAACGCGCAGGGGAACCAGCCGATCGCCGGTTCCGGCGTAGACCTCGAGGCATTTGAATCACAAACCCTTGAAGACCGCTGGATATTCTCGCTGTTCAACCGCGTGGCCGGCGAGGTTGACGATGCACTTCACGCTTACCGTTTTGATGACGCAGCCAATCGCATTTATGAATTTTTCTGGGGTGCATTTTGCGATTGGTACCTGGAGCTGATAAAGCCAAGACTGTTGCCTGAGGCAAACGACGACACCAGGGCTAAAGCGGTTAGAAACCTGACTGCGCTGTTCGAGGCGTCTTTACGACTGCTGCATCCCATTATGCCCTTCATCACTGAGGAAATCTGGCATGCGATGTATGACGGCAAGCCGCCGCACGAGTCCATCGCGCTGGCAACTTATCCGCAGGGTGACGGGATGCACATCGATCAAGCGGCGGAAACAGACATGGCGATTCTGCAAGACCTGATCGTGAATGTGCGCAACCTGCGAGGGGAACTCAAAGTTGAGCATAAACAGCGCGTACCTATTGAAGTCTTCGCCCGCGATCCGGCAATTCGGCCGCTGATTGAGTCGAACAAAGTGGCCGTGGAACGGTTGGCAAACGTTGAAAAAATTACGTTCCTGGACGCTCCGCTGGCCGCGGCGACTGCCACCCGGCAATCGGCACTATTTGAGGTGCATGTAGTTTACGAAAAGAAAATTGACCTAGCCGCGGAACGGCAGCGCTTAAAAAAGGAATTGGAGCAGATGGAAAAAGAGATTGCCGGTGGCCAACGGCAGCTGGGGAATGAGGGATTCCTGGCCAAAGCCCCGGCCCAAGTCATAGATGGGATTCGGAAGCGAATGCAGGAACTGGCGACTCTTCGCGGTATAGTGCGTAGTAAGCTTGAGGAGTTGGAATAGAACGCGGGCGGGAACGCTTTCCCCGAGAAGCCGTCTGCAACTCGGCAGCACCAAGGGCGGGGTAGTGGCTCCGATTTGCGTTAGAAATCCTTCGACTGCGGCGCTCAGGATGCTAATTCGAGGAGCAGGCGGGCGAGTGGCTTTGCCCCACGAATCACATGGACTGGAATAGCCGGCGCATCACCGCGATCATCGAAAACGCGCTGGTAGAAGACCGCGCCACGCACGATGCCACCGGTTCTGCGTGCATCGAAGCGGGACAACGCGCAGCTGCGACCATTATCGCCAAGCAGGATTGCATCCTCGCCGGTCTGGGATGCGTTTCCCGAATTCTTGATGTTTACGCCGCACTCGATGGCGCCGTCGTTTCCCATTACGAGGTCACCAGCCATCCCGAAATCTTCGATGGGGTCCGCCTGCACCGGGGACAATCAATCGCCGTAATACGCCACAATGCGCGGGTGATTCTCTCCTGCGAGCGCGTGATTCTCAACATGCTGCAGCGTATGAGCGGAATTGCCACCCTCACCCGCAAGTTCGTCGAGGCGGTTGCAGGAACGAAGGCCAAAATACTCGACACCCGCAAGACCGTTCCTGGCCTGCGCGTTCTGGATAAATATGCGGTGCGCTGCGGTGGCGGGCAGAACCACCGCCTTGATCTTTCGGACGGTGTGCTGATCAAGAGCAATCACATTGTACTGGCGGGGGGAATCATTCCCGCTCTCGAACGTGTGCAACGCAATCGCCGGGGCACTCAGCCCACTGAAATTGAAGTCCGGTCGATGGACGAACTCGACCAGGCCCTGAAGAACGGCGCAGAGACGATACTGCTGGACAATATGCCTGTGGAGCAGGTGCGAACGGCGGTGGAGCGCCGCGCCAAGCTTGAGCCCCGGATTCGGCTCGAGTGCTCCGGCGGAATCACGCTGGAAAATGTCCGCGCCTACGCGGAAACCGGAGTGGATTTTATCTCAGTTGGGGCCTTGACCCATTCTGCCCATGCGGTGGACCTCAGCCTCCGCGTCGCTCCGATGTAGGGTCGCGGAGGTCACCCACAGTGGCCCGAGACTGTTCGGGGGGCCAACTTCGTAGAGGGCCGGCACACACTTAGCGCTTTCTCAATTTCCGGCCAGGCTTTATTCTGATTACGCCGCATCGCAATCTTGTCAGCTATGAACCTGTTGCGCGTTTACACCGTGACGTTGGCAGCCTCGGGCGCCGCAGTGGCCGCCTACTTCTTATTGCGTAACAAGCCCAAGACCCCTAAAGAACTCGAGACTGAACGCCGTCAGTGGCTCGATCAGGTCGGGCGCATCACCGATGGAACTGTCATTGACGTGCAAGAGTTAGAAGCAGGTGAACATAAATTCTCGACGCTGCTGATTTTTCAGTACGATGTCGCCGGAGTTTCCTACGAGGCTTCGCAGGATGTGACGTATCTGCGGCAGTTGATCAACTTGCATTCCTGCCGCCTGGGATTGCCTACCTCGGTGCGCTATGACCCGCAGAATCCCGGAAATTCAATGGTGCTGTCGGAACGCTGGATGGGTCTGCGACAGTAGGCTTCCGCCATTTTGAAGGACGCTACCGGACGCAGCTTAACTCCCTGCCGAAAACCCACCAGCGCGCGCCACCGTCAACCGCAGATACTTGTGCGGATTCACCGGAGTTTCATTAATGCGCACCTCGTAGTGGAGATGAGGCCCGGTGCTGCGTCCGCTGAGGCCAACATACCCGATAGTATCGCCGCGTTGCACCCGCTGTCCGGCGATGACGGCGAAGGTTGACAGATGTCCGTAGCGCGTAGTGATCCCGTGGCCGTGATCCAGGATGATGGCGCGCCCGTAGCCGCCCATAAAATCAGCAAACTTAACCACACCGTCGGCGGGCGCCACAATGGCTTGACCGTAGGTAGAGCTGATATCAACCCCGCTATGGAAGGCGCCTTCGCCGTTAAACGGATCAATCCGCTCTCCAAAAGATCCCGTCACCGAACCCTCGACAGGCCACAGATTGGGCGCGGAGTTGGCGCGTACCCAATCGGCCGGGGTAACGTTCTGGGTCAGGCCAAGAGAGATGCCGGTGGTAGCCGCGCCGCTGAGGGCGGTGCTTTTCAACGCAGAAAGCCGGGCAATCGAAGAAGACACGTCTGTGTCCCCACTCTTCGGGGTGGACATATCTTGCGTCAGGATCGAGTCCGACTTCAGTCCGTAAAGGGAAGAAACCTCGCTGGCCAGTGATCCCAGCGATGCGACCTGGATGTCTTTCTCATTCGCCACCTTTTCCAGGCGCGAATACCGGTCGGTGAGTTGGTCCCGCTGAATGCGAAGCTCGTTGAAGCGAGACACCTTCAGCAACATCCGCAGGTAAGAGTGGGCAATGCCGGTCAGGCTGAGCACGGAAACGGCGACTCCCACCACAAACACGTAGAGGTATCGTGCGGGTACCGGGATCTTACGCAGTTGTCCGTCATCACCGCGGGCGACGAATAGGATATAAAACCGTTTTTGCAAAGTTACCTCGCTATTAGTAATCGGGGCCCGGTTACTGCCGGATGCCTCGCAGTTACGAGAGTCGGCATACCGAATCAGGGAATGCGCCTCCCACAAGGGAACAGCGCACATGCCCAGAACCGGAAAGTCCCGCAATTAAGCACAGGCCGGAACTTAAGTTTTGCTCAAGTCTTTGGATTTAGCCTCGCAACCGTAACAAACTAGGTTCCCCATGTCAACGGGTGGCGGCCACCTGAAATCGTTACCAAGGCTGGGTAACGTGCCTTGTCCGGGTGCGGGAATTCCGTTTCGGAACTCATTAGGGATTAGGCCCTCAACCCGCTGCCATTTTGGGAATAACTTGCGGCGTTGATTATGATTGTTGCGCTTGCCCCTTTCCGAAAAAGCGCTGATTTCCCGGATCCGTGGCCGCGCCGCTCATCGCGGCCCTAATGCTGTTCGCCTGGGAATTGGTGATGACTCTGCGGTGCTGCGTGTAACGCGCGGCCACGAGATGCTGGTCACGACTGACCTCAATCTCGAAGGTGTACACTTCAAGCGGGAATGGCATCCGCCCGAATCGGTAGGCCATCGCTGCCTGGCGCGCGGCCTTAGCGACATCGCTGCCATGGGAGGCAGGCCGGTGGCCGCATTCGTTTCGCTCGCCGTACCCGGTAGCTTGGCGCAAAGCTGGGTGGATGGCTTTTCTGGCGGCTTGCTGAATTTGGCAAAACAATTCGGACTGGTTTTGGCCGGCGGAGATACGGCCCGGTCTCCCGCCGGGATCTTCGCCGACGTAGCGGTTATCGGTTCGGTCCCGAGTGGTAAAGCGATCCTGCGCTCGGGCGCGCACCCGGGCGATGGCATTTATGTAACCGGCGCACTGGGAGCGGCAGCCGCCACGCTGGATTGGCTTGCCGCGAAGAGAACAAAAATTCGGGCCGGTGATTTTCCGCAGCATTTCTTCCCGGCGCCGCGGGTGGAGATTGGCCGCTTCCTTCGCGAAAAAAGCCTGGCCTCGGCCATGATTGATATCAGCGATGGCCTCTCCACTGATCTCGCTCATCTCTGCGAGGAGAGCGGGGTCGGCGCCGAAATTCAGGCGGAAGCCGTGCCCCTGGCGGTAACGGGCAAGGAGCGATCCGTAAGGGTTGCTCTAAGGCATGCGCTGCACGGAGGAGACGATTACGAGTTGCTTTTTACCGCCCCGCCCGGCAAGACTGTCCCCAGGCATATTTCCGGAGTGAGCGTCACAAGGATCGGGCGCATGGTTCGCGGAAAGCGGATCATCCTTGTCGATGCGAACGGCCGTAGGTCCAAGCTTGCGGCCCGAGGCTGGCAGCATTTCAGCTGTGATTGAAACTGAAAATTAGGGCGTGACTTTGGTGCGCGAAGTACCCCTGGTTTTACTACCGGGAGATGGTTCGACGGTCTAAAGTAAGGAGTATGCGCTCCTTTATTCCTGTCGTTCCAATTTTTACGGTTCTGCTGACCTCAGCATTCTGCGTGTCGCAGCAGGTGGCACCGGAGAAGCCTGCGCCGCCGGCAGTAATTTCAGCAACTCACCCTGCGATTCTTGTGGACAACAACTTCGTGCAGAGAGAGTTCGGCCCCTCTTGCAGTCTGTTGGGCAATGCGCCCATGACCGGCGACCTGGATGGCGACGGGGTGGAGGATATTGTGATGGTGGCGCATTGCAAGAGCCCGTTTGCTGATCAGGCAGAAAACAATTTCAGCGTGATCGATCCTTATTACACTTTTTACGGTTATGGGGACCCGAAGGTCAACTCTGCGTTTTCAAGCGAAATCCCCGAACTTCGCGGCATTGCCATACTCATCATTCATGGCTCCGGCGCAGATGCCTGGCGCTCCGCCAAGCCTAAAGCGAAATTCCTGGTTATCAATATGCCAGTGAAGCAAATTGCTTTGAAAAAAATGATGCTGAAGAAAAAAGCTGTCACGGCGATCTATACCGAAGAAGCGGGGGTCGACGACATGACCTCGGCATTGTTTTGGGACGGTAAGAAGTATAAGTACATGCCCTTCGGCTCAAGCATGGAATAAGCCGGGTCAGCCTTGGGACGATGAACTGCTCTTATTACTTCCTTCAAACTCTTCCCTTGGGCACCAGCGGCATAGACACCTGACATTCCAGCGATAGCGACAACCGTGGGCCACGTTCTTTTTGCGGCGGTTTCCGCCCCAATACGTTCTTCCTCTTCCATTCCGCGGCGGCTGTATAGCGGCCGGGACTGGAAGCAAAATCCAAAAGTGGCGGCTTCGCTTCCCCTGTGTTTCTCCCGGTAGAGCCGGTCGTCTTGCGCTGCGCGGAGTGAGTAGTCGCTGGCAATGTTGTGCGAGCCGAACGGATATCAACAGCGGCAGGAGGGTCCTGCGGCCGCCGTCGCTGCCGCTGGTGTGGCAGCGGTATGCCGGGGGAGGAGAGCATCGCTGCCAAATAAGAATCCCGAGGTGGTGTTGAACTCATTCGTCTCGGCCAGTAGCTCGCGTTAGACCCTTGCGGACCCGCTCTGGGCACTATCCTTGCGGATGCGGCCAGCGATCCTGGCTTGGGCTCCGGGCTTACCGCCAACCGGATAAACTCAGCTCAACGCCTCGGGACTCTATTCTGCCTTTGACGGCGCTCCCGTTCCGCTCGACCAGCATCTTGCTATAGACCCTTGCTGACCCTCTCTTCCATCTTTCGAGGGCAGAGTGATCGTGCTTGAGTCCCGGACGCAACACCAATCGGTTAAACCTGGAACGTGCCAAAGAACGAGTGTGTTTTACGCCTTCTGTATTCGCAGTCAATAAAAAAATCGCGAATTTTGTAGCTTTAGATTCAGCGGAGTGCGGCCACTTCACAGGCCCGTGACCAAAATTGGTGCAACAGATGTAGGAGGATGAAGGCGGCTACGACACCCTGTGGCAACTACAGCCCAAAAAGTTTGTCTCCCGAACTATGGACGCACTCCAGCCTGTGCAAAAAGCAGCAGAATTCAGTGTGGGAGGGCTTTTGAGCTTTATGATCCACCGGGACACCGGTTACGCACCCGGAAGCGTGTCGAAGCAAGCACTCGCGAGTCCTTCTTCGCGTTCTTTTCGAACGAGACACCATTGTGCTATTGAAAAGACCGTCACTCAGTGGTGGCATTCATATACTGTGCCCGCCCGAAGCTACATGCCCGATGCCATCAAGAAGATCCTATGGAACCGAAAACATAAAGATGCGCCCGCCGGCGCTCAGTTCTGCCCCGACGACTTTTTGGAACTTTTGCTGTCGAAGCTGAAACCCTCATCGAGCGTGCTCGATCTCGGCTGCGGATCGGGGAACCTTCTCGCTGCTTTGCGTAATCGCGGATGGCAGGGGCACTACACCGGAGTTGACATTTCAGATTCGGTCATCGAGCGCACCAAGAAAGTGGGGTGGCCCAATGCTGATTGGGTTGTCAGCTCACTGGATGATTTCCCCGCCCTTAAAGCGGACTTCGCCTGCTTTGTAGAATCCTTGTACTACGCTAGACATCCGGAGATGGCATTGCAGAGAGCGCGGGAATGCGCTCCAGTAGTTCTGGTTCGCATCGTACACAGCGGTCAACATGCCGATGTAGTTGAACTTCTAGACAAGGCAACCAGGCATGGATGCGTTTATGTACTGGAATGATGTGAGTCTTGCCCCGGCGTCCCCCGGCAAATTCTGTCTACCGCTATCTTTTTGTCAGTCGCTTGAGATCGCGTTTGGGCGGGAGCATTGGATATTCATGGTCTTCATCATAGAACCGTCTGGGACCGTGATCAGACGTTGCGCCATGGACCGGCTTCTCCTGATGGGAACTGAATGCCCTGCCAGATTTATCGGCCATTAATGGCGAGGGGGTCGTGTAAATTGCCTGATTAAGCACGGTGCCATTGGGCGGATAGGCTACGGCAAATACACCGAATACGTTTCCGTTGACGTAAGACGTGCCAATGTAATCGGCGACCATCTGTCCGGAAAAAGTTGACGGCAGCCAGGTGGTCTGCATCTCGCCAACCAGTTGGGTGGGTGCGCTCCAAGTCCCTCCGCCGTCCTTGGAGGAGATGTAGCCCACTCCAAGACTACAGGGTGCGCAGTTGGAGACAGGATAAAAATAATAAGTCAGGGTCAAGTGTGCCGACGCCCCAGAAGTCGACGGATCCACCCCCAAGCCGGGAATGAAGTGATCCGCGGTACTGGTCGTGGGATCAATGGGGATGCGCGCAACTGGAGACCAGGCGGTTCCGTCGCCAGACGTGCTGAGCACCAGGTCGTTCGATGTACAGCCAGTGCGGAAACGGCAATCCTGCCAGACGACGTAGATCTTTCCCGCGCTATCGAGTTGAGCCGAAGGCAGTGGCGAAGTTCTCAAATTGCCGGCAACCTGGTGATCCGTAACCACGGATATCGGGGCCATAGCGCTCCACGTATTTCCACCATTCGCGGATGTAAATGCTGAGATGGTGTCAGCGGTGTTCGAAATTCCAAGGATGGGAACCACTACGGTGCCATTCGGCTGCACCAGTGGAACGCCGCCAATCCCAGTCGCGTGGTCCGCAGTCGTCTTAGCCGCTTCCCAAGTCAGGCCTCCGTCAGTCGAGGTACTCATTTCGATGACGTCCTGGCTGGAAGGATCATCCCATTCCACGTAACAATGCCCATAAAAAGGGCTGGACGCGGTGTTATCGCAGACGATCCAGTTTTTGTCCGGAGACCCTGATGCGGATACCACAACGGGGTTACCCCAGTTGATTGCATCCGCAGACCGGCTCACGACAACCTCATTGGTAACGCCAATGGCAAGCGAG
>JAFAWN010000041.1 GCA_019241735.1 Terriglobales bacterium | reverse complement strand
TCACGCGGGAAGTTCCGGCGGTTACGCGCTGCGCCTGGCCCAGATGAAACCAGTCGCTGGCTGCTGCGCGAACTTACCGTTCCCGCGGGATATGCAGCGGCGATAGCAGTCGAGCGGCCAGCTGCTGTCCTGCGGTAGCAGACGCGGCCCCGGATGGCAATTACAAGAGCCAGCTGGGCCCGGAACTACATGCGAATGTTGTTGAGCAGCGCTTCCATGGGATTGGCTGGGGGCGGATCTGACTCACGGCCTGTAGTTGTTGCCATCTGATATCCGAGCGCGCGCATAATTGGTCCCCATGCCTGCTCGATCAGAGCTACAGCTTCGCGAGGCAGACCAGATTCCCATCCTCCCGCCTTCGCGCTGCGGACGAACGGAATATCCTTCCGGGATGCCTTGGTCATTTCCCACTTGCCGGCCTGCTGCTGTTCCAGCTTGCGCATGTTGTCTGCAGAGCTAAGCGCAACCGCCCTCTCGAGTGCGCTCCGATCGGGGGTGAGGCCAAGCAACTCCGCCATCTTTCCCAGACCTTCTTCCGGGTGAGCAATTAAATCTTCGTAGCGCAGCAACAGGAATCCGGGGCTGTTGTACCGGGCGATCAGCCAGCTGCCAACGTTTTGCCCCCAGGAACCGTAATCGCAGGTGTGACCGGTAACGAACTGCCGTACGTAGTCTTCGATCGTACAATCGGCTCTAACCAGTGCGCGTTTGATTTGAAAATGATATTGCGAAAGCGCGACGTCGCGAGGATCGCGAACTATACTGATGACGCGCTTATAACGCGGATCAAAAGGATAATGGCTTTTTATTACCCGCGGTCTGGGGCAATTTCTTAAAAAATTTCGCGATTGCGAATCGGGATCGGGAACAATCTCGTGGATATTGAGAAAAGTTACCGGCTGCTGCGGGCGGATGAGGTTCGCGACCAGGAATCGGGTCCAGGTATTACCCGACTTCGGATACGACGCGATGAAAGTGTCGTCGTCCATAACCGCGAGACTGTTGCCGGGGGCGGAACGGCCGAAGAGCAGATTCAGCCGGTAAGACAGCTTCTTGAAGGCCCGATTTTTCATGCGTCTTAATGCTTGCGAACTTTCATTCACCACGATAGCAGAGCGCGCACAACAAGACTCCCAAAATTAACCCAATTTCAATCCGGCTCTTACTTTCGTAATCATTTCATCGCGGAGGCCTAATTCAGAATGTTACTCTGTAGGGGTAGCCTTTAAATCTGCACGGCCATTTGCCACGCAAGACTTTTGGCGCTGATTTCTTTCGCAATCCATGAATCAAAAGAAAATAGTCATCATCGGCGCTGGACCCACAGGACTGGGTGCAGCGTACCGTCTGCACGAACTGAAGTACGACAACTGGATGCTGTATGAAGCCACCGACTACGTCGGAGGCCATGCCAGCTCCCACGTTGACGCGCACGGCTTCGTCTGGGACGAAGGCGGGCACGTCATCTTTTCCCACTATCCATATTTCGACAAACTGGTGGATGACATGCTCGGTGAAGCCGAGAACCAGTTGATCCGCGAGAGCTGGATTGTGAAAGGCGAATCCTGGGTGCCTTATCCGTTCCAGAACAACCTCCGCTATCTGCCTAAGGAAATTCAGGTCAGTTGCCTCCTGGGCGCGGCCAAAGCGGCTGCCAACGGAAACGCCAAGGCGGCAGAAAACTTCCGCGACTGGATACTGGCCACTTTCGGAGATGGCATTGCTGAGGCTTTCATGTTTCCGTACAACTTCAAAGTGTGGACGACCCCGCTGGAAGAGATGGCGAAGTCCTGGATGGCAGAGCGGGTCGCAGTCGTGGATTTCAAGCGATTGCTGGAGAACGTTCTGTACGAACGTGATGATGCAGGGTGGGGACCAAACAGCAAATTCAGATTCCCCCTGCACGGCGGGACCGGAGAAATCTACCGCAACATGGCGAAACGTTTTCCGGAGAAAGTGATCACGGGTAAAAAACTGACGGCTGTGGATCCGGCTGCCCGCCGCATCTCGTTCGCTGATGGCAGCGGCGATACTTACGACGTTTTGATTTCCACTTCTCCCTTGGACCTTTTGATTGGAATGATGAAGGGGGCCGATGGCAAACTGCGGGAAGCAGCGGCCAATCTTCACCACAATAATCTGCTGGTACTGGGATTGGGCCTGGAAAAGAAAATTGAAACTGGTAAGTGCTGGATCTACTTCGCCGACCCGGAAATCCCCTGTTACCGCGCCACTTACTTTTCACATTATTCCGCATTTAATGTTCCCAACGGGGACACCGAACGCTACAGTTCCCTGATGTGCGAGGTTTCGTTCCGGGTGGAGGAGACCCCCAACATTGAGCAATTGCTGGAGCGGACAATCGCCGGCCTCATCCGCGCCGGCATGCTCGAAGAGGCAGACCGGAACCGGATCGTCTCCCGCTATCACCGGGTCGTTCCCTACTCCTACCCCATTCCCACCCTGGGCCGTGACCAGGCGCTGTCGGTGCTGCAACCGGCGCTGCTGGAGAAGGGGATTTACTCCCGCGGCCGCTTCGGCGCCTGGCGCTATGAGATCGGCAACATGGACCACTCAGTCATGATGGGCGTGGAAGCGGTTAATAATGTCTTGACTGGTGCCGAGGAGGCCGTCTTCCGCAGTGCCTAAAGGGCCCGCCATGGCGTCGATGTCGCCTAAAGTGAGTGTCATTATGCCCGCGTACAATACCGCCGGGCTGATCGCAAAGTCGCTGGATTCGGTCCTGCAACAAACTTTTCAGGATTTTGAAATCATCGTGGTGAACGATGGCTCCCCGGATACGCCCCAGCTGGAGCAGGCTCTTGCCCCCTATCTTCAAAAAATCGTGTACATCAAGCAGGAGAATAAAAGGGCCGCCGGCGCCAGAAACACTGCGATCGGCCGAGCCCGGGGAGAATTCCTCGCTTTTCTCGATAGTGACGACCTATGGTTGCCGGACCACCTTGCCGGACAAATGAAGTTGTTCGAAGCCGACCCCTCCCTCGGTCTGGTTTACTGTGATTGCTTTATGTATAGCGATCCGGCGCGCAGCGAGCGATTCATGCAGCAATGTCCCTCCGAGGGCGAAGCCACTTTTGAGACATTGATAACCGAGCAGTGCCAGATTCCAGTCTCCACCGTCGTGGCCCGTAAGAGCGCGATTGTGGAAGCGGGGTTGTTCGACCAAGGGCTGGCGCGATGCGACGATTACGACATGTGGCTGCGAACGGCGTTTCATGGAGCAAAAATCGCGTATTCGCGGCAGGTGCAAGTCCGGGTGAACGAGGGCCGTCCCGGCTCTTTAGGGGTTTCGAATGCGCGGATGGTGGAGGCGCAATGGATCATCCTGGAAAAGACAAGAAAGACGCTTCCTCTGAGTGATGCTGAGCGAAAGCTAGTAGATGGAAAAACCGCCGAAATACGGGCGCGCTATGTGGTGGAAGAAGGCAAGGTCGCCCTGCGCGAAGGACGATTCGGAGATGCTAAAACTATGCTTCGGGAGGCGAACGCAAGTTTCCCGCGGTTGAAACTAGGGCTGATTTTATTAGGGCTGAACACGGCTCCGCATCTCACCCGCAAAGTTGTGGATTTTGGGCTTCGTAAGCGGGCGCAACGCCGCCGGCGTGACTAGAATTGAACGCCCAGCAGCTGAATGTGTTTCCCGCCGGCCCTCACGGCTCTGGGAGGAATTCAATCCAGCTACCATAAGGTACTGCCCTCTAAAACCGACTGCAGCTGCAACTCTAACTCCCACAGATTTAAGGGAAACCCGCAACGCTTCCACACTTTCTTATCACGCGATGGAAAATTTATTCCGCCGAAAGCAGAAAAAACGTAAGGGTAAGCGGCCTGCGCGATTTCTACGGCCTCATGGGACATGTTTTTGCGAAGCCCAAATGGAAATGAGAAGAATGGAACTGGATCGCCGAGATTTTGCGTAAGGTCTTCGCGCGAACCCTCAATCTCATCCCGCAGAAAAAGAATATCGGAAGATCCGCAATCAGCATGATTACGGGTGTGACTTCCTATTTCAAATCCACTATCCCGCAGCCCGCGAATTTGCTTCCAGGAACAAGCGGTGAATCCAGGCTGGTTCGATCGTTGGTCGTGATAAAACTCCCCGCCGCTGGAAATGAATTGACTGGCGACAAAGAAGCAGACAGGGACACCCAATGATTCGGTCACCGCACGCAGATTGATGTAATTTTCCGCGTAGCCATCATCGAAAGTGATCGCAACTGTTGGAGTGCGAACTCCACCGTTTTTCATCAGGCCCATGGCTTCTGAAAGACTCACAACACGATAGTGACGTTGGAGGTAGTCCACTTGGCTTGAGAAAAAATCAGTTGCCACCCCCATACGGTGCGGTCGATCAGTAACCAGGTGGTGAAAGAGAATGACCAAGGGGAACTGGCCCCGCAGCCGTCGAATCCAATTGCGTCCAGTCAGGGGGAGCGCGAAGAGTGCGGATTTCAGAAATAATTTCCAGCGAGGCCGGCCATAAACCGGTTGAAACTTAGTTCGGGAGGCTGAAAGAGTCCTTTCATATTGTTGCATCAGCTCCGGTGATGGCCGCCGAAACGTCTTCCCGGCACCAGACTGCGGCTTCTCGTGAACGGTTTCGCTTTGAAAGTCACGGAGCGCGGAAACGATCAAATCATTCCCAACTAGATCAGCCTTCAATGACAAGCTGACGAGATTATCGTAGGGATCAATCGGGATTGTCGCTTCCCGTATAATTGCTCCTACATCTACTTTTGCTTCCACCCGGTGGACCGTAATTCCAATTTCCTTTTGTCCATCCAGCATTTCCCACAAGCCCACCGCCCCACCGCCGCGGTAATCGGGAACTTTGCGCTTGTGTACATTGATCGAACCCTGTTTAGGGATGGTAAACAGTTCCGGCTTCAGGATGCCGGTGCCGTAGACCAGACCCAGGTCTGCCTCGAGGTCGCGCACAAACGAGAGAGCTTCCGCCGAGTGGATGTCTGTGGTCACCATCAGGGCGACCCCCATCGCATTACAGTCTTTCCGAAGGTCTTCGAGACTGTATCCTGGCCTGCCATTAGGGAAGCGAGGGGCTGCATGCACGAATCGCAACAGTGCTTCTCCAATAAAACGCACCTGGGCGCGTAGAAGGCCACCGATGCGGTTCATCACATAAACCCTGTATTCAGGCTTCCCCAGTTTTGAGGTTAGCTTCTTGACTCTCTGCGAGAACGTTTTTGGAGGCCGGCGTTCGTAAAGTAATCCACAAACAGCTGCTGGCGCAGCTTCTCGGGTAATTCGGGATATAACACGCCTGATCTGGCGAGGAGAAACGGAGGAAAAAATTACAACGCGAAAATTAACCACGAATCAGCTCCGGATGCGTCATATTTTTGAAGTTTTCCTCGCCGTTCGCCTGTGGTGACCCGATTATGAGATTTGCTGACTTGTTCATGGGATCGCGCTCAGCATTTGCCGAAAAGTCGTTCGCTTTTGGCGCAAGCGCGCGCCTGTCCAGCAGCCTCGGGGTAATTATGGCACAGAGATCACAGCTCTTTTCGCGACGGAAAGCCGCGTAGGGTCAAGAAAAATTGCCGGAAACGAACGTAACCTGCGACGGTAATGGCGGTGCGATACCATTGAACAGTCATCGTTTTTTGCAGAGGGCTGAACGGCGTAGTAATCTAAAATGAACGTTTGGGGTATATCTTCTATTCCATCCGCAAGCGTGGGTCCACGCGTTCTCACCTCTGAAAGGCTCCGCCTAACATTCAACCGGATTGAGAGATCACAGGAGGATTAAAGATTTGACCGCTCCCACCAGCCACCTCGTCCCCCCGCATGGAGGGGAACTCGTTGATTTGATCGCTGCGCCCGAGCGCGGCCAGGAGTTGAAGGCCGGTTCACGGGAGTGGCCGTCCTGGGACCTCACCGCACGGCAGATCTGCGACCTCGAACTACTTTTGAGCGGTGGATTTTCGCCGTTGCGCGGATTCATGACGCGGGCCGACTACCAGGGCGTATGCGAAAAGATGCGCCTGGCGAGTGGC
>JAFAWN010000316.1 GCA_019241735.1 Terriglobales bacterium | reverse complement strand
CGTGTCCCTGCCAAGGCATTAAACTAGAGAGTTCACTCCATGCTTTAAAGAAGGCATCAGACCATGAATAGCTACAACAGCCGTTCCTCATTGCGGGTGGGCGGGCAAGACTACGAAATCTATCGCCTTGACGCACTCGACAAGCAGGGAATCTCGACCGGCCATCTTCCCTTTTCACTGCGTATCCTGCTCGAGAATCTATTGCGGACCGAAGATGGACACAACGTCACCACCGACGAAATCCGCGCGCTGGCGCTGTGGAACAGTAAATCGAAACCAGAAAAAGAGATCGCATTCACGCCCAGCCGGGTGTTGCTGCAGGATTTCACGGGAGTTCCTGTCGTGGTAGATCTGGCCGCCATGCGTGATGCGATGCAACGCCTTGCGGGCGATCCGGCGTTGATTAATCCTCTGCAACCCGTGGAAATGGTCATCGATCATTCGGTGCAGGTGGACGAATTTGGCAATTCCAGGGCGCTGCAACTCAACGCCGAGATGGAATTCCTGCGAAATCAGGAACGGTACGCATTCCTACGCTGGGGACAAACCGCCTTCCATAACCTGGCGATTGTGCCTCCCGACACTGGCATCGTGCACCAGGTGAATTTGGAATATCTGGCCCGCGTCGTTTTCGTCAAAGAAATCAACGGGAAGCGGCAGGCGTATCCGGACACGCTGGTAGGCACCGATTCGCACACTACGATGATCAATGGCCTGGGCGTACTGGGGTGGGGAGTCGGCGGCATCGAGGCCGAGGCTGCGATGCTTGGGCAGCCGGTCTCTATGTTGATTCCGCTGGTGGTGGGAGTGAAGTTGACGAACCGGCTACGCGAAGGCGCGACTGCAACTGATCTGGTGCTGACCATTACCGAGATGCTGCGGAAGCACGGCGTGGTGGGAAAGTTCGTCGAATATTTCGGCCCGGGCTTGCAGGAACTCCCTCTGGCAGACCGCGCCACGATTGGCAATATGTCTCCGGAATATGGGGCGACTTGCGGAATTTTCCCAATTGACAAAGAAACACTGGCCTACCTCCGGCTCACCGGACGTTCGGAGCAGCAGATCGCGCTGGTCGAGGCCTACAGCCGCGAACAGGGGCTGTTTCACGACGAGAACACGCCGCAAGCGGAATACACAGAACTGCTCGAGCTTGATCTCAGCACGGTGGAACCCAGCATTGCGGGACCCAAGCGGCCGCAGGACCGGGTGGCGCTTTCGCAAGCCGCGGAATCGTTCCAGGCTGCTCTCCCGTCACTGATGAAAGCTAAATCAGCTGCAGCCCTGGCAGCGCAAGCCTCTACGCCGGTTGCGGCGCCGGCAGAAGTCGCCGCCAAACAAGTTGGAACATGGGAGCAGGAAGGCGGGAACCCCTCCGCGGTCGGCGTGCTTCAGGAACAAATCGAGCAACACGTTCACGGAAGTGTAAAGAATTCCTTGCGGCACGGGAGTGTAGTGATCGCCGCCATTACATCCTGCACTAACACTTCGAATCCGTCGGTGATGCTGGCCGCAGGGTTGCTGGCCAAAAAAGCTGTGGAGAAGGGGCTTTCTGTTCCCGCATGGGTGAAGACTTCGCTCGCTCCCGGATCCAAAGTCGTTCTTGATTACCTCGAACGCGCGGAACTAATGCCGTATCTGGAAAAATTGAAGTTTCACATTGTGGGCTACGGTTGCACCACCTGCATCGGAAACTCCGGACCGCTGCCGGCTGAGGTCTCCGAAGCAATCGACAAAAATAATCTGGTGGTGGCGTCGGTGCTGTCGGGGAACCGCAACTTTGAAGGGCGCATCAACTCCGAAGTCCGCGCTAATTTTCTGATGTCACCGCCGCTGGTGGTGGCGTTTGCGCTCGCGGGCAGGGTGGATGTGGATCTGCGGAAAGATCCAATTGGAAAAGACAAGGCGGGACAGCCGGTCTATCTCGCGGATATCTGGCCCTCCCAGCGTGAGGTGGAAGACGCGATGAGCGCATCGATTTCCTCCGAAATGTTTCAGCACAGCTACGCCAAGGTTTATGACGGAGATGAGCGCTGGCGTTCTTTGCCGGTGCCTGGCGGCAACACTTACGATTGGGACGATAATTCGACCTATATCCGGCGCGCTCCTTATTTCGAGGGAATGACGGTGGCCGCCGGATCGGTGCCTGAAATCCGCAATGCGCGGGTGCTGGCCGTGCTCGGCGACAGCATCACCACCGACCACATTTCGCCCGCGGGATCGATTAAGAAAGACAGCCCGGCGGGAAAATATCTAATCGAGCGCGGGGTTAAGCCGGCGGATTTCAACTCCTACGGTTCACGGCGCGGGAATCATGAGGTTATGGTACGTGGCACGTTTGCCAACGTCCGGCTGCGGAACAAGATGGTCCCCGGCGTCGAAGGCGGCTTCACCCGGCACCTTCCGGACGGCGAGCAGATGTCGATTTTCGATGCGTCCGAAAAATATCTGGCGGAAGGCGTGCCTCTTCTGATCATTTCCGGCAAGGAGTACGGCTCTGGCTCGTCGCGTGATTGGGCGGCCAAAGGCCCGCTTCTGCTCGGGGTCCGCGCGGTCATCGCGGAGAGCTACG
>JAFAWN010000291.1 GCA_019241735.1 Terriglobales bacterium | reverse complement strand
CAACCAGAACGACATCTGTTTTGCGTCCATTGAAGAGGGCGTGATTTCGGTCGTGACCACCGGGGCCTCGGGGCTTGAAGGTCAATCGAACTGCCGCACCCTCGAGGAGCTGCTGAGCAGCCTCGACCCCAATTTCTTCTGGCGGGCGCACCGCTCCTATCTGGTGAACATCAATCGCATTAGGGAGGTCGTCCCCTGGTTCAAGAGTTCCTACCAATTGCGCATGGACGACAAGAAGCAGACCGAAATTCCTGTGAGCCGCGCGCAAACCAAGCGTTTGCGTGAGCTATTCGGCTTGTAAGGTTCAGCAGTAGGGAAACTTTCCCAGTCGATGATGCATCCCACGACTAATGCTGGGATCATGAGGTAAATCCGTTGCCAGGAATTAAATCCAGGAAATGGGCGCAGGCGCTGTTCAGAGCATGTACTGTGCTATGCGTCATCCTGGCTTTAGTTGCCTCCTTCGCACAAGCCACGCACGTGCATCGCGAAGGTGCGAATTTCAGCCCGCATGCGTGTTCGATCTGCTCAGTCGCGCACGCTGGCGTGCTCAACACGGCTGTCTACCAGCTCATTCCAATTGGCGTAATTTACGCGCGGCTTTTACTCAACGCCGGCGCTAGTATCCCGTCTTCGCCGTGGGTATTCTCCCTTTGCATTCGTCCTCCGCCGGTAGGTTAGGCCCCGCTTCCGGTTGAAAACTTCTCAAATGGCCGAACCCAACCCTTAGGGGAGGAACTTATGCATGCTTTTTTCAAGCAGCCGCTTGTCGTGGCTTTTGCCGTTATTTTCCATCTGGCAGGTCTGAGCGCGTATGCGCAATCCAACTCCGCATCGATCAGCGGCGCTGTTCTGGATCCCTCCGGCGCGGTGGTGGCGAAGGCTATTGTTGAAATTCACAATCCGGTCAGCCATTTCGACCGGTCAACTTCCACGGATAGTTCCGGAAGGTTCAGCTTTGCCAATGTGCCCTTCAATCCTTACCACTTAAGCGTGGCAGCTTCGGGCTTTGCTCCCTACGCTCAGGATGTTGAAATTCGATCCTCGGTACCACTGGATGTCAAAGTTACTTTGGAAATCGCCGGATCTTCTGAAAGCGTAACCGTTGAAGCAGCCGAAGATTTGTTGGAGAACGATTCCACAACTCACACCGATATTGGCCGCGAGCTTTTCTCCAAGATACCGCTGGAAAGTTCGTCATCCTCCGTAAGTTCACTGGTTACCCTCGCCAGCCCCGGAATCGCGGCTGATTCGAATGGTCTTTTCCATGGACTTGGCGACCACGCAGAAAACTCATTCTCAGTTGACGGTCAGCCCATCACCGACCAGCAGAGCAAGGTTTTTTCCAACCAGATTCCCGTAGATTCGATTGACTCGCTGGAGGTAATTCAAGGCGCCCCGCCGGCCGAGTATGGAGGCAAGACCAGCCTGGTGATTGTTGCCACCACCCGCTCCGGTCAAGGGGTTACCACGCCCCACGGCAGCGTCACTGCTTCCTATGGGTCCTTTGGCACCTCGAACCTGAGCTTCAATCTCGCCTACGGGGGTCAGAAGTGGGGTAATTTTATTTCGGCCAATGCGCTGAATAGCGGAAGGTTCCTTGATCCCCCTGAGTTCAAAGTGATGCACGACAAAGGCAACGAAGAAAACCTTTTTGACCGGGTGGATTACCAGATCACGGCAGCGGATTCAATTCACCTTAACTTTGGCTATTCGCGTTCCTGGTTTCAGAATCCCAACACATACGACCAGCAGTTTCATATCTGCGCGGCCGGGTTTTTCTGTCCTGCGGGCGAGGCGGTGAATCCTTTGAGCGGCACTGCTTTGGGCGCGACAGATCAACGTTCGAAGATTGGGACATTTAACATCGCGCCCTCATGGACGCATGTGCTCAACACGTCCACAGTGTTTACGCTTGGCGCTTTCGTTCGGAAAGACCAATATAACTACTATCCCAGCGCGGATCCATTCGCCGACTTCTCACCCGACCTCCAGGCCCAGACCATAACGCAGGACCGGAGACTGACAAATGCCGGCATTCGGGCCGACATCTCTTACGTGAAAGGCATTCACAACATAAAAGTGGGAGCGACGTACCAGCACACGTTTCTGACTGAAAATGACACGCTAGGGACAGTCGATCCAGGGTTCTTGGGTTTATTCAATCAGCTTGACGCCAGCGGAGCACCCATACCCGGAACTTCGTGTCTTGATCCGTCTGGCAATCCCACGGGGCCGCCATGCACGATTCTAGCCGCCAGTGACTTGACCCGCGGAGGCACCCCGTTCACTTTTCATGGCCACAGTGACGTTAAGGAAGCCGCGCTCTATGCGCAAGACACGATCACCACAGGAAGTTGGTCGTTCAACCTTGGGGTTCGCGGGGATCTCTACAATGCATTTGTAAGCGATCGTCAAGGGCAGCCTCGACTGGGCGTTGCCTATAAGATTAAGCCCTCCAGCACGGTGCTTCGTGTTTCTTACGCCCGGAGCATGGAATCGCCATTTAACGAAAACCTGATTATTGCCAGCACCGGCTGCAGCAACCCGGTGGTTGCGTTTCTGGTGCCACCTCCTAACATTCCCTGTGTCAGCGGACCCATTCGCCCAGGATGGCGCAACGAATTCCATGCCGGGCTGCAGCAGGCATTCGGCAAGTACTTGGTAGTGGATGGGGAGTACATCTGGAAATATACGCATGGCGCCTACGATTTCGGAGTGGTTGCGGCATCCCCGATCGCGTTTCCGATCGAGTGGCACAACTCGAAAATTCCGGGATACACTCTGCGCGCGAGCGTGCCCAACTACCGCGGTTTTTCTGCCCTGGTAGTAATGTCCAGCGTTGCCGCCCGATTCTTCCCCCCGCAGGCCGGCGGCCTGCCCTTCCTGCCCGCGCCCGCCGTCTTCCGCATTGACCATGATGAAAGGTTCAACCAGACCACTCACCTCCAATATCAACTGTCGAAAAATGGGCC
This sequence comes from Terriglobales bacterium, assembly GCA_019241735.1. Lineage (GTDB taxonomy): Bacteria > Acidobacteriota > Terriglobia > Terriglobales > Acidobacteriaceae > JAFAWN01. The sequence continues at coordinate 824 of JAFAWN010000291.1, read as the reverse complement.
GTGGCTGGGATTCAATTGGAGATATGACAGCGGATTAGTAGCGGGATCAATACCCTGCTCCGCGCCCACGGCGACTTGTTTTGCCTCTACACCTATCCCGAATGGAGGCGGAGCTGCCATTCCCAGCGGCCAGATCGCGCTGGTAAACAACATCACCGGATTGCCGCTCACTGCGGACCAGGAGTTCCAGGCGGGCCTGACCTGCGATGGCAAACCGGCTGCGCCACGCCCTTTTGGGGTTCCGCTTGCGACCTGCGACGCGGCGGGCTTGGGATCCATTTACGTTAAGATCCCTGCTCCAGGCAAAGAAAATGACGACCACAACCCGCAGCGGATTGCGCCACGCAGCCTGTTCGATCTCAGCGTCGGGGACGACAACCTTTTCCACCAGGAGCGTTACAAATGGAGCTTGCGCGTCACCGCGATCAACCTGACCAATAAAGTGGCGCTGTACAACTTTTTCTCCACCTTCAGCGGCACTCACTATGTCACTCCGCGCGCGTTGACGGCGGAGCTCGGATTCCATTTTTAGAACGGGACACAAACGGAAACGGCGGCTGGGGAGGAGGTCCAGCCGCCGTCGTTTTAGCTGCACCCGGTCTCTATGCAGCCAGCGCTTCCAACGCTGTTCGATTACGGATCACGAGGATAGAACCTTCCAACCGGATAAATTCCTTTTTCTTCAGATCGCTTAAAAGACGGGTGACCGTTTCCCGGGAGGCGCCAATCATCTGTGCCATTTCTTCATGGGTAAGATTCGAACGGATGCGGATTTCGTTGGACTCGCTCTCCCGCTTGAGCCCGGGCGTCCAGGAAAGCAGCAG
>JAFAWN010000452.1 GCA_019241735.1 Terriglobales bacterium | reverse complement strand
ACCCTGAAGCTGGTTGGCATGTTGAACCTGTTTGAGACATTTGAAACTGAGGAACTGGCGGTGCAGTCGTTCGGTTAAGGCCGCTTGCCCCCAGCGCTGCCTGAACCGCATGGCTAAGTCCCACGGTATTTAAAGTGATTGGCGAAACGATCTCCCACTATCGCCTGATTGAGAAACTCGGTGGCGGCGGTATGGGCGTTGTGTATAAGGCCGAAGACTCCCGACTTGGCCGCTTCGTTGCCCTGAAGTTTCTCCCCGACGACGTTGCACGTGATCCGCAAAGCCTCGAGCGCTTTCGACGAGAGGCAAGAGCGGCGTCCGCATTAAATCACCCTAATATTTGCACCATTTACGACATTGGCGAACAGTCCGGCCAGGCTTTTATTGCCATGGAGTACCTGGAGGGGATGACGCTGAAGCACCGCATCGCCGGGCGGCCCATGGAAGTGGATATGTTGCTGGCTTTAGCCATAGAAATCGCCGATGCGTTGGATGCCGCTCATGCCAAGGGCATTGTGCATCGCGACATCAAGCCGGCAAATATTTTTGTCACAGAGCGTGATCACGCCAAGATTCTGGATTTTGGGCTGGCGAAGATGACGCCCCTGCAAAGCGCCAGTTCCCCCGCAGGTGCAGGAGAAATCACCGCCGCCCCCACGGTAGAACACCTCACCAACCCCGGGACTGCCATGGGCACGGTCGCCTACATGTCACCGGAGCAGGCGCGAGGCAAAGACCTCGACGGCCGCACAGATCTTTTTTCCTTTGGTGCGGTGCTCTATGAGATGGCCACCGGCAATCTGCCGTTTCGCGGCGAGACTACTGCGGTGTTGTTCGATTCCATCCTGCATCAGACGCCGGTAGCCGCGGTTAGATTGAACCCCAACCTTCCGGCAAAACTTGAAGAAATAATCAATAAGGCACTGGAAAAAGACCGGGACCTGCGATATCAGCATGCCACCGATCTGCGCGCAGATTTGAAACGATTAAAGCGCGATACGGAGTCCGGGCGAGCGAGAATTGATTCCAAAGTCTCTGAATCGGGAGCTGCCTCAGGTTCAGCCTCCACGCTTACTGGGGCGTCCTCGAGCGGGACGCAGCACGTGTCGTCCGGAGCGGTTCAGGCCACCGCTGGAAAAGAATCCAAACCGGTCTGGAAAATGCTGTTCCCGGTAGCCTTGGTGGTTGCACTTGTTTCCGGCGGCCTTATTTATTGGAGGTCACGCCATCAACAACCCCTGACCGACAAAGATGCCGTGGTTCTTACCGACTTTCAAAACAGCACCGGCGACCCGGTTTTCGACGATGCGCTTAAACAGGCCCTGGCAGTCCAGCTTGAACAATCTCCTTTTCTGAACGTGCTCTCCGATCGTAAGGTGGCCGAGACTCTAGCTCTGATGGGCCGGCCCGCGACGCAGCGTGTAACGCCTGAAATCGCACGTGAACTCTGCATCCGGACGGGAAGCAAAGCGATTCTGGCGGGCTCGATTTCAAGTCTCGGCGGGCAATACGTGATTGGTTTGAATGCCTCCGGTTGCAATAACGGTGAGTTGCTGGCCCAGGAACAGGTGCAGGCTGCGGGTAAAGAAGATGTACTGAAGTCTTTGGATAAAGCTGCCTCGAGTCTCCGAACCAAGCTGGGCGAATCCATTGCATCAGTGCAAAAATTCGATGTGCCGGTAGAAGCGACAACTACTTCACTTGAGGCGCTTAAGGCCTTCAGTATGGGCATTCGCGCCGCTCGCACCACGGGAGCTTCCCAGGGGGTGCCTTTCTACAAGCGGGCCATCGAGATCGATCCGAACTTCGCCCTGGCGTACTCAGCTTTGGGAATAGCGTACGGAAACTTGGGTCAGTCCAATCTCGCAGCAGAATGTGCAAAGAAGGCGTATGACCTGCGAGACCACGTCAGCGAGCGGGAGAAACTTCGGATCTCGGCGACTTATTACTATGCAGTAACCGGAGAACTGGAAAAAGAAGCGCAAGTTTACCAGTTATGGATTCAAAGTTATCCCCGGGACTCGGTTCCATGGGGAAATCTGGGTTCTAACTCCGCGGCATTCGGAGAATATGAGAAGTCTATTACAGAGGGTCAGCAGGCCTTAAGTTTCGATGAAAATCAGGTCACGAATTACTCTAACCTGGCGCAGGACTATCTCGCTTTGAACCAGATCGAAAAAGCAGAAGGCGTGCTGAAGTCGGCTCTCGCCTTAAAATTGAACGGAGTCTACATTCAGACGCAGCTTTACAGTGTAGCTTTCTTGCAAGGCGATGACGCCGCGATGGCCCGCGCCGTTGCCTGGGGCGAAGGCAAACCCAGCGATGAAGACCCGCTGCTTTCGTCGCAATCTGACACGGAAGCCTACCGTGGAAAATTGAACCTGGCGCGCGAAACTACGCGACGAGCGGTTGACTCTGCGGTGAGAGCAGATTCGAAAGAGACCGGCGCATTATGGCAAGCTGACTCCGCGTTGCGGGAAGCTGAGTTCGGTAACGCACTGCAGGCAAAGCAGGCGGTTGCGGCCGCTTTATCGCTGACCCCTAGCCGCGACATCAAGGTGCTCGGCGCCCTCGCCCTGGCCAGAAGTGGAGATTCCCAGCGGGCGTCGGCGCTGGTTGATCAGGTTTCGAAAAGCGATCCTTTAAACACGATCTTAAAAGTCTATTGGCTGCCAACCATTCGGGCAGCAATTAAGTTGAGCGAAAATAATCCGCAAGCTGCGGTGGATGAACTACAGGCGGTAGCTCCTTACGAACTTGGAGAGCCTCCACCTTTTCTGGCCGGAGGGACGATGTATCCGGTTTATTTGCGTGGCGAAGCTTATCTACAGTTGAAAAAGGGGGTGGCAGCCGCGGCCGAGTTTCAGAAAATAATCGATCATCGCGGTATCGTGCTGAACTTCCCGCTGGGAGCGTTGGCCCACCTCGGCTTGGCTCGCGCCTATGCGGTTGCCGGAGATAGCGGTAAGAGCCGGACCGCATACGAAGATTTCTTTTCCTTGTGGAAGAATGCGGACCCTGATATTCCGGTGTTGGTGAAAGCGAAGGCTGAATACGCCCGGCTGGGCTGATAATCAGATCTCATTCGTGCGCGACATAGTCCCACCTTCCGGCGGTGCTTTCGAGAAAACCCTGGCGGTTGACTAAAGGGCGGAGCAACGCCTAATATCGCGGCGCGAAGGAAATCCCTGTCCCGTGCTTGATCAGACCATTTCGCACTACCACATTACTGAAAAGCTTGGTGGCGGTGGCATGGGAGTGGTGTATGAGGCGGAAGACACCAAACTGCTTCGCCGCGTCGCATTGAAATTCCTCCCCGAAGAATTAGTCAAGGACCCGCGTGTGCTGGAACGTTTTCGGCGCGAGGCCCGCGCCGCCTCGCAATTGAACCATCCGAATATCTGCACCATTCATGACATCGAGGACAACGACGGCCACCCCTTCATCGTCATGGAGAGGTTGGAGGGGGAAAGCCTCAAGCAGCGCATTAAGGGCAATCCAATGGGCAACGAGGAAATCCTCGACATTGCGGTGCATGTAGCCGATGCCCTGATCGCCTCTCACGCGCGCGGCATCATCCATCGGGACATTAAGCCCGCCAATATATTCCTCACCAAGAGCGGCCAAACCAAAGTGCTCGACTTCGGCTTGGCGAAGCTGGCCCGCGAACAGCACGCCAACGCAGAGGGCAACTTTGAAGATTCCTTGACCCAGATGGGGGTGATTCCTGGAACTGCGGTTTACATGTCTCCCGAGCAGGCGCGCAGTGAAGAACTGGATCCACGCAGCGATCTTTTTTCTTTTGGCGTCGTGCTTTACGAGATGGCGACCGGCAAGAAACCATTCACCGGCACGAACGTCGTCACTACCCTCGACGCTGTGCTCCATCAGAAGCCCGCTCCCCCGCGAAGTTTAAATGCCGCGCTGCCCCCGGAACTTGAAGGCATCATCGGCAAGGCGATGGAGAAGGACCGCGATAAGCGCTACCAGAACGCGGCTGAAATGAAGGCCGAATTGCAGAGGTTAAAGCGGGAAACTGAATCCGGGCTAACCCGGAGCGGGCCGCCCGCTCTGCTGCGGCAGAAAACCACGGCGTTTCAGAGCTCTTCTTCGCGTAATCAGTATCTGCTGCTTGGAACCACTGGCATTCTGGTTATGCTGCTCGTGACGCTCGGAATTTGGTGGTTTAAGCACCGGTCGGCCGGGACCCGCGGAAAAAATAACGCGGTCGCCGTGCTTCCGTTGCAGAACCTTAATAATGATCCCAACATCGATTATTTGCGCTTTGCCCTGTCCGATGAAATCGCTAATTCTCTGACCTATGCGCGATCGCTGGATGTGCGTCCTACGGGCAATACACGAAAGTTTTCAGGCGCGGATGTGGACCCGCAACACGTCGGCCGCGAATTGCATGTCGGTGTCGTTCTTACAGGTCATTTCCTGCTGCAAGGCAAGCAAATTCTGGTCACGATTGAAGCCATCGACGTCGCCAGCAATCGCCTAATTTGGCAAACCAACCTTAATGCCGGCGCGCAAGACTTGATTTCCTTGCAGGGACAACTGGCCAGCCAGGTACGGCAGGGACTGCTTCCCCAATTGGGGGCCGCGGCGGGCTATCTGGAGGCGGGAACCAAGCCCAAGAATCAGGATGCTTACGACCTTTACCTTCGCAGCCTGGCGATTTCACACGACGCTGAGCCCAATAAAACCGCGATTTCCATTCTCGAAGAAGCGGTCTCAATGGACGCGAACTATGCGCCGGCGTGGGAGCAGCTTGGGGTCCGGTATTACTACGACGCGACCTATGCCCATGGCGGCGAGGAAAAGATCCAGAGCTCGAAAGCGGATCTGGAGCGGGCGTTATCACTGGACGCGAATCTCAGCCTCGCAGCCAGCCAGTTGATTGCCGAGGAAGTGGAGCGTGGTGATTTAGGCAAGGCGTATAAGGAAGCAAAACGGGCCATTGGCCGGCGTCCGCAGAGTGCCGACGCTCACTTCAGCTTGTCCTACGTTTTCCGTTACGCCGGAATGTACGAAGAATCCGGCCGTGAGTGTGACACCGCGCTAGCGCTTGATCCAGGAAACTACGGCTTCCGGTCTTGTGCCTGGGTTTTCCTCGGAATGGGAGGAACACAGCGGGCTATGGACTTCCTTCGCTCGGACAGCGGTTCAGAATGGTCCAATTACGTAATGCCGTCTTTGCTGCTGCGTGAAGGAAAACTAGATCAGGCACGGCTGTCAGTAAAGAAAATGTCGG
>JAFAWN010000342.1 GCA_019241735.1 Terriglobales bacterium | reverse complement strand
CTGAAGGTTTTGATCGCCATGTTGGGCTGGCTGACCTTTACTATTCCGTTTGCGTGGTGGAAAGGCGGCGCGTTCGAAACCGTTTTCTTCAAATTTTCCAAAGGCGTTGTGGTTGCGGTCCTGGTCAGCATGATCGTAACCAAGATTGTTGAACTCAGAAAACTTCTTTGGGTGCAGGCGGCATCCCTTACTTTAACCACAATCATCTCTATTATCCTGCATAACCCCGAAAAGCGAATGGGAGGCGTACTTGGAGGGATTTTTCAGAATCCTAACGACCTCGCCATTAATATCGCCCTGAACTGGCCACTCTGTTTTGTATTCTTTTTGCTCTCTAAAAAAGCTGCGGGTAAGTTGTTCTGGGCAGGCGCCATGTTCGTTATGGTCGTGGGTAACTTTCTCACCTACTCGCGCAGCGGTTTTCTTTCTCTGATTCTTGCCGCCGTCATATGTTTGTGGTTTTTCGGAGTTAAGGGCAAGAGGGGATATCTTCTCGGCATCGCCGCCGCGACAGTGTTGCTCATTGCTGTTGCCGCCCCTATTTTTGGTCTATCCGGACATGTATGGCTGGCGCGAATGGAAAGCATCGTTGCCACCAACGTGCAAGACTCCCACGATGCCGGTTCCAAGGCGGCCCGAGAGGAGTTGCTGCAAATCAGCCTGATAGACATGGCCACCCACCCCATGGTTGGTGTGGGACCGGGAAATTTCCAGGCGGTGAGCGGACATTGGTTTGTCGCCCACAACACTTATACCGAACTCGGCGCCGAGGGGGGGCTACCCGCTTTATTGCTCTTCTTGTTGTTTTTAGGATGCGGGTTTCGGAACCTTCGCCGGGTGTCGAAGTCTGCCGCCTACAAAAATGATGTGCAGATTCAACTCTTTACCGGGGCAATGTGGGCCAGCCTGTTCGCATTTTTGTTGGGCGCGTTCTTTTCCGATACCCAGTATGAGTTGTTTCCGTATTTTATGGTCGGCTACACCACCGCTCTTTATCACCTGGCTTGCGTGTTTCCTGCTAAGCAGGGGTCTTCTCTGCCGGCATTGAAACGCGGCCGTGCCTTCGATAGGTTTTATGACCCACGGCGGGAACCCACGCCTGCTTCTACTCGCTGAAAAATGCACGCACCATTAACTCGACCAAGACGTGGCATCGCTTGTTGAGGTTTGGAATCTTCCGTCACCAGGATCATCCCGCCTGGGGCCACCCTGCGCCGGTAAAGTCTCCCCCGCGTGTTTCGTACCAGCTCTTGCGGACCAGTACTCCGCCAGTTCCAGGCGAGGTTGACGTATTCGAGTCCATTATGCGGGAGCTGCGGCTCTCCAGCGGCATCTACCGCACAACCTTCCCCAATCGATTCAAGAAGCTTGACGATGAAATCAATGCAATACTGGCTTCGCACTTCGACCGATCCCAGCGCATCGAAGTCCACGACTGGGCCGCATCCGATTGTGTGACGTCCGCGGAATGGGCGGCTTCACTGGTCAAATTGTTTCCCCTGATGCAATTCACTGCTTCCGACCTGCTGCTGTTCCTGATCGAAGCCACCCTGCCCGACGGCTCTGCCTTTATGCTCGAAAGCGATGGCAGGCCTTTGCAGTACGTCTGGAAACCTTTTGTTATTCCTCTGGACGTGCGTGAGTCCAAAAAGTTTCCGTTGAATATTGCGTTGCAGTGGTGGGCGCGCCGCCGCTGGCTCAAGTATTCACAATCCCTCAGCATTCCCGCAGAGCGGCTGCATTCGCGCGATAGCAGTGAACTCAACTGTTTCCCTTTCGTCCTTAAAAAAATACCTCTTGTGCACCCGCGCGCACAGTTGCTTCAGCGCGAGTCGTCCAGCTTTACCATCGCGCCCCACTCCGCGTTTGAACCGCTATCCGCACCATGCCACGTCATTCGCACCCTGAACATTTTCAATCGTGTTTATTTCCCGGAGGAGCGTTTGCGGCAGGGAATTCAAAATGTTTGGACCAGCCTGCTTCCCGGTGGGATATCAATCATCGGACGTACTTACCAGGAGAATCCTCCAGAACACAACGCCTCGATTCTGGTGAAGGAGAATGAGAAATTCCGCGTGCTCGCGCGATTCGGTGCCGGGTCTGAAGTCGAAGATCTTGCGCTGGAACTTCGCGCTTGACCCCCTCTAATCGGCCTCATTGCGATGTTGGTCCGCCGCAGCCGCATCCTCGAAGATTCCAATCCTCGTCTCCTGCGCATGTGAAGTCCTGGCAATGCCGGTTCAGTTCGTCATAGATTTCACGGTGCGCACGCTGGAATGCCTCAAAACTTGCCAGGCTGGACCAGCGATCGGCGATCAACCAACGGGATGGGTTTTCAGCATCGCTTAACATCGTCGTGCCGAGATATCCTTCGCCCTTGCGGAACAGTTGCGACCAGTCTCCGTCACTGCGGTAAGCTTGCTCAAACTCCGCTTCGCGGCCAGGACGAACCTCAAAAACCCACAGGATTTGAATCATGAAGTAGCCTCCCTCCACCCCGCGCGGGATTACAATAAAGCCGTTGCAAACGCGTCAACCCATAGGATTGTCGCGCATAAACGGAGTGCGAGACCGGCTGGAGATTCACCATTTAAGAATGTCCGTTGCGAATGGGAGTCTAAGAAATATCGCCTTTATCGTTTGAACCGGAGTTATCGCTTAACAAAAGCTATTTCCTGAATACGAGCTCCAGGTTACTTGAATCCGAGTACTTACTTGAATCCGAGTTTCAGTTACTTGAATACGAGTTCCACTTTTTTGAATACGAGTTTCACGTAAATGATGAGCGCGAAATTCCATCCTCGCCCGCGTACCGTAGTTGCCTCCGGCCTGTTGTGCGTGGCGCTGTCACTGGTGGTGCTGTTCACCAGCCGCGGTTCGTTTTCGAGTCCCATGGCGGTCGTGGTGGTCTCGGCCATCGGATTGGCGGCCGTTCTTCTTCAACTACGCTTCCGCAATCGCGAGAATCTTAAGCCCGTGCGCCCTCCGGTATTCCTGAATATGCTGGGCATAATTTTTGCACTGGCCGCCGTTTTCGCCGACATTTTCCGCCTCAGCCCCCAGCTCGCGCAGCTCATGGCGCTGGGTGCAGTTGGCAGCTTTGGTATCAGCAGCGCCATCATTCTGCACGCGTTCCGCAAACGTCCCGCAGCTTCGAAATAAGCCGCGCCGTCACCCGTGTCCATCCGCGTCAATGATTGCCGAGCTGCGCTCGGCCAGGGCAGGTGAGGACACCTGCCCCTACACGAGCAAAATCCCGGATCGGCATAACTCACGTAGGCCCGGATGTCCTCATCTGGGCGGCCGGCGGAGCCTGCTCTAATATGAATGTGTGCCGCAATCGTTTATTTCAGGAAGGAATTACAGAAGATTACCCGCCACTACTCCAACTCGTGACAGTTCAGGAAATCCGGCGCTCAGGAAACCCAGAGTCCAGAAAATCTAAAAACGCTCTCAGCGGGTGAAGTCAACACTAATGACAGTTTCCACTTCCACCGGCTTGCCGTTGATCCGGTAGGGCTGGAAGCGCCACCACTTGACTGCATCCGCAGCCGCTGTCGTCAGCACCGCCGGGCCGCTGACCGGGCGC
>JAFAWN010000267.1 GCA_019241735.1 Terriglobales bacterium | reverse complement strand
CGCAAGCGGCGCTGGAAAGTATTTCTGAAACACCTATAAGAGCATTTTATGCCGCAAATTGGCAGTTTCGCGCTGCTCCTCGCATTAGCACTAAGCGGTTATTCATTTTTCGGCGGGCTACTATCGCTGGTGCGCGGGGGAAGCAGGTCTGAGCGCTTGGGCGAGACGGCTCGACGTGCCGGAATCGCCACGTTCGGCGCAGTGTTATTGGCAGCCGTAATTTTAGTGGTGGCGGCCTTCCAGAACGATTTTTCCATCGCTTATATTTTTCATCACAGCAACCGGGACCTTCCGGCTCCGTACAAATTCGCGACCCTTTGGTCTGGGCAGGAAGGGTCGCTGCTGTTCTGGTCACTCTTGCTTTCGGCCTACGGGCTGGTCCTGCGGCTGCGTTATAAAACCGACGCGCGGCTGTTTGCTCATGCTTCCGTGGTAATTGCCGCGGTGCAGGTTTTCTTTCTGCTGCTGCTGAATTTTGCCGCTCATCCATTTGCGCTCATGCAGGGCGCCCCGCCCGATGATGGAGCCGGACTGAACCCACTGCTGCAATATCCGGAGATGGTGATCCACCCACCCATGCTTTATCTCGGCTATGTGGGCTTCACCGTGCCGTTTGCCTTTGCCTTGGGTGCGTTGGTCATGCGGTATCCCGGCGAGAAGTGGATTCAAATCACGCGGCGGTGGACGATGGTGACGTGGGGCTTTCTCACTTGCGGCGTCTTCCTGGGAATGCATTGGGCGTATTCGGTGTTGGGATGGGGAGGCTACTGGGGGTGGGACCCGGTAGAAAACGCGTCTTTCCTGCCATGGCTCACCGGCACCGCGTTTTTACATTCGGTCATGATGCAGGAAAAGCGCGGCATGCTGAAGACCTGGAACATGTGGCTGATCTTTTCCACTTTTATGCTGTCGATCTTTGGCACATTTCTGACTCGCAGTGGCGTGGTCAGCTCGGTTCATGCGTTCGCGCAATCGTCGATCGGCGACTGGTTCGTCGCTTTTCTTGGAATCATCTTCATAACTTGTCTGGTCTTCTATTTGAAGAACCGCTCCCATCTGCGAAGCGAACACCGTCTGGAATCGCTGGTGTCCCGTGAGTCCAGTTTTCTATTCAACAATTTGCTGTTCGTTATCGCCTGCTTCACCGTGCTGTGGGGGACTTTGTTCCCAGTGCTTTCGGAGTGGGTGCAGGGCCATAAGATCACAGTCGGCCCGCCGTTCTTTAACCACGTGATGGTGCCAGTGGCGCTGCTTCTGTTGTTGCTGACCGCGGTGGGGCCGCTGCTGGCGTGGCGCCGGACGTCGGTGCAGAGCCTGAAGCGCAATTTCTTCTGGCCGGGAGTAGCCGCGCTGTCGGTGGGAGTGCTGCTGATGCTGCTGGGAATACGGCCGTGGCGGGACCTTTCATTCCTGTATTCGCTGATGACGGTGATGTTGTCGGCGCTGGTCGCCTTCACGGTGATCTCAGAATTCATTCGCGGCGGACGCGTGATCAGGAGGCACACGGGGCAGAACCTATTGGCGTCCATGGTGCAACTGGCGCGCCGGAATACGCGGCGGTACGGTGGATACATTGTTCACTTTGGAGTCATCGTGGTGATGATTGGTTTCGCGGGATCGGCTTTCAATCAGGAGAAGGAAAAAGACATGGGTTATGGCGACCGCTTGAGCATCGGCGCCTATACTCTGGTGTGCCGTTCTTATACCCAGGAGGACAAGCCGAATTATGGGAGCGAGTGGGCGATGCTGGATGTATTCAAGGGCGGCAAGCAAATTGATACTTTGTACCCGGAGCGCCGCTTCTACAAAGCGAGCCAGCAGACTTCCACTATGGTGGCAAACCGTTCCACGCTGAAGGAAGACCTCTACATCGTTTATGAGGGCCAAAATCAGGACACGGGGCGGCCCATCATCAAGGCCCACCTGAATCCTCTGGTGATGTGGATCTGGATTGGCGTCTGGATCATCATCGCCGGAACCGTGCTCGCCCTGGTGCCGAACTACGTACCGGTGGCCGCTACAGTTGCTGCCAGAATGGAGCCGGCAACGGTAGGGGCGGGAGACTGAATTTGGAATTTTCGTTATTAGCGCTTTTCTCGAGAGCTGGGCGCCTCACGTTTTTGTCGCTGGCGTTGTTGGCTCTGATGGGGGCGGGGGATGAATCCGCGCGCTTCAATGATCTGGGGCATCGGTTGATGTGTGTTTGCGGATGCAATCAGATACTCCTGGAATGCAATCACGTCGGATGTTCCTATTCGGAAGGTATGCGCTCAGAACTTGGTCTGGCCGTCGGTCGTGGGGAAAATGACGATCTCACGCTGCAATCCTTCGTACAAAAATACGGACCCACGGTGATCGCCGCGCCCACCAATACCGGTTTCAACAGGGTGGCATGGGTGATGCCATATTTCGTCCTCGGAATTGGGATTGCCAGCATGGTGGTACTTGCCCGCGCCTGGAAAGCGCGCGCCGGGAAGGCGCGCACCTCAAACATCAGTCCGAACCACGGGGACAGCGTTTCTGTAACTGATCTGGATCGTTTCCGCCGCGAGGCCAACCGGGAAACTGCGCTGTGATCCCAGTCGCGTGTGCCGCCATAACTCTCGTTACTTTGCTTTATGTGTTTTACCTTCCCGGAAAATTACACCTGGGGCAAAAGAAGACGCGAGCGGCGTATCTGGGCGAGCGCAAAGAAGCAATTTACGAGAATCTCCGAGACCTGAATTTTGAATACAAGGCGGGAAAATTTCCGGAAGCCGACTACCTCGCATTGCAGGAATCACTCGAAGCGGAAGCGGCTGGAGTTATGGCGGAGATTGCACGGCTGGAAGATTCTGCCAACAGTGAACAACACCGTGGACGAAAAGGGAGGCGCGTTGCCCACTGAGCGGCGGAACGGCGTACTTACTTCGATGAAGTCCTCTTGTGGCCGCTTGCGCTCTCTGGTTTGCGCCATCGGCTTGCTGATTATTTTGGCGTTTGTCAGCGCATCCGCGTCCGGGGAAACGCTTACGGGTTCGGTTAAAAATGGAACATTGAACCAACCTTCCGTCGGCGATGAAGTCGTGCTGCTGAAACTTGCGCAAGGTATGGAAGAAGCCGGCCATACGAAAACCGATGCGCAGGGAAGATTCAGTTTCGATCTGACCGATGCCGGAGATCCGCATCTCGTGCGTGTCGTGCATCAGGGCGTCACGTACCATGAGCCAGCGCCACCGGGGAGCAAATCGGTCGATGTGGTCGTTTACAATGCCGCGCGGAAAGTTGACGGCGTGACCGCGACCGCCGACGTGATGTATCTGCAGGCGGAAAAAGGGCAGCTGGATGTGATGCGCATTTTCGCGGTGGACAATGCCTCTAAACCTCCACGCACGCAGATGAATGACCAGAATTTCGAGTTCTACATTCCTCCGGATGCGCAAATAGATTCAGCGCAGGCGCAGACGGCTGGTGGACGAATGGTGAACTCTTCCCCGGTCCCGCAGAAAGAGCCAGGACGTTATGCGTTTAACTTCCCGTTGCGGCCGGGTACCACCGAGTTTCAAATCGCCTACCACCTGCCATACAGCGGAGAAGCGAGAATCGATCCGAAACCGGTTTACGGTTTGCAACATTTTGTTGTGATCATGCCGCAATCCATTCAGTTTTCTGCGGCGCAGGGCGGAATTTACGAGGATAAGCAGCCTCCCAATCAACCTGCTGCGATTGCGGAGGTTGCGACCAATACCCACCCGGGTCAGCCTTTGTCATTCACGATCTCAGGCGCCGGTATGCTCCAGGAAGCGAGCGGCGGAAATGATGCTGGGGGGCCGGGCGCGACGACCGCTGCACCGACATCATCAGCTAATAGCAGAGACCAACGGCCGGGCGGAGGTTTGGGTCCACCCAGTGATGCTCCCGACCCGCTGGAAAAGTATCGCTGGTACATTTTGGGAGGCTTTGCCGTGGCGTTAGTCGCCGGTGCGATTTACGTGGCACGTAGGCCTGCTGGCGCTGGAAGCAGTGACGATCTGCCAGGTGGAGAACCAGAAAAGCCCTCCCAAACAAAGGCTGCGCGCGCAAGCCGGCCTGCGTTGTTGCTCGAAGCGCTTAAGGAAGAAATTTTTCAACTCGAAGTGGAGCACAGGAAGGGCTTGATATCAGCCGAAGAGTATGCCAAAGCGAAAGCGGCATTAGATCAGACTCTGGACCGGGCACTTAAGCGAAGCTAAGGCTGTGCGGACCTGTCAAGATTCTGCTTGTTCCGCAAAACTCCCGCGCTTCGCTTCGCTACAGGCCGGTTCATTTTGGCAACTCGCTACGCGCAATGTTCCGCGCGCATAATCACTTATTTTCTTCCACGGTTAGGTTGTTCTTCACCGAGAACACTCCCGGGACTTGATTGGCTTGCATTTCTGCGACCTGCTTGTCCATTTGGCGGGCGACCACGCCTTCCAGCGTAACGTGCCCATTTTCGACGATAATGTGAATTGGCGGGACCGCCTGCAACGCGTACCGCGTTAGTACGTCATTGCCATAGATCGCGCGATAAACGGAGCGGCGGATCTGGTCGTCCATCGGCGAAGCGGGTAGAACACGAATCTGATTCACCACGTGATCTACGCCTTCAATGTGTTTTACCGCATTCTCCGCATCCGATTTCAGAACCGGCCGCACCACTGCGCCCATTAACGTCACGGTTCCATCCGGTGAAACCTGATACGCAAGCTGATCAAAGACTCCGTAAAAAGGGAGTAACACCAACTCGTGCCGCACTTCTTTCTGGATGCGCTCCAGGCCTCGCTGGCTTAACGGAGCGCTTTGTTTGCTCGCAGAATCATTACTGACCGCTGCGTTTCCAGTGTTTGTCTGCGGGCCAGCCGAAGACAAAGCCAAAACTAACGCCAGAATGTACACATGCATATGCGTCGTCTCCTATTCCAGTATATTTTGATGAAAGACGA
>JAFAWN010000207.1 GCA_019241735.1 Terriglobales bacterium | reverse complement strand
GATCTCGGCGCCGCTGCGCCAGGCATCGGCTGGCAACCCTGCCTTGCGGCAGGTTTGCTCCAAAAATGTGAGCCGGTCCCATCCGTGCTCGACCGGAACCTGGGGCAGCAGCAATCCGCGACGGCCGGCGTGGCTGATCAGCAATCCGTGACGGCCGACTTCTATTTCCTCAGGCTTGATCGGAAACAGCGGGGAAAGAATGCTCAGCGAAATCTGGAGGTCCGGCGCTTCCTCCTCGTTTACCGACGCAAACCGGCTGTCTTCGAAGGCCGCCGAACACGCAGTCTCCGCCACGGTCTGATAAACTGAGGCCGATGGCACCACATTGCCGACGCATCCGCGCAAACTGCCGTGCAGATAGAGAGTCGTGAAAACCCCACGGGGCTTGGCGAGATGGGCTGATGGTGGCGAAAGGTCGATTGCGCGGTGCTCGAGTGCAGCTCGTATTGATTTGCGGGCCAGCTCCAGCAACGTTTCACGTTCTTCTGGGGTGAATTCCCCCGTGCCGGTGGCGGCGGAATGGCACCCAGTGGAGCGGGTCTGCCGTTCTTCCGGCTCCGCACACATCAGATTGCCGGGGTTACGCCGCGCTTCCGGCGCCGGCTCAGAACAAAAGCCCGGCGGCGGCGCTTCACTGCCTGGCGATCGATTTTCGACCAGAAGGCCACAAAATAATCTCCCGCCGAAATCAGTGACAGAAGAACCATGAACCAGATAGCGAGAAATGCGATCCAGTGCACCGGGAAGAAATAAGGACCGATCAGCGGCCACTCTTTCCAGCGATGATCAAGAATTACGGCCACCACAGAAACAATCTGCACCAGCATCTTGAACTTCCCCAGCTCGCTGGCCTCAATGGTGAAGCCCTCTGAAACCGCGATGGCGCGCAGCCCGCTCACCAGAAACTCGCGGCCAACGATTACCACCGCCATCCAGGCCGGGACCAGGCTGGGATTGAATTGCACCAGCGTGATGAAGGCCGCGGCGATCAGTAATTTGTCAGCAAGAGGATCAAGCAGCATCCCCATGGTCGTGATCTGGCCGCGCTTACGCGCCAAATATCCGTCAATGCCATCGGTGATGGAGGCGGCAACAAAAAGTGCTGAGGCCAGTAGTTCCTGCTCGGCGGGCACGCTGTGAAAACGGCTGCTGGAAAGAATCCAGATCAGCAGCGGGACGCTGAATATCCGCGTGAGCGTTATGTAGTTGGGTAAATTCACCGCCGGCCACTTCTGAGCCTTAACCAAGACAAGGCTCTAAGAAAACCCTGGCTTGAGAAAAATCCAGGCTCAAGAAAACATGAGAAGACGCCAAATTATCCTCCACTACGATTGCCGAAAGCAATGACCAACACGAGTGGTGCAGGCGATGACAACTCAAACCCCCGGCTTCGAAATGCAAGGCGATTACCGCTACGGGTTTTGAAATAGGTCGGCCAGTTGATTAACCTGGCTGACGTCATAAACGCCGGAAAGGTCGGCGTGGCCGGCCAGGGCGTCGCGCTCTTTCCCGTCCACCAGAATCTTGACCTGGTTGATGCCAGGAATGTTCATGGATAGAGTTTCAATCATCGAAACCACCGATAGTTCCTCGATCAATATCCCTGAATGATGCCCGGAGGCGAAGGCGCCGTTGAGGTCAATCACTGCCAGGCCGGGATCCACCAGATAAACCTGGCGGATTTCCGATCCAGGCGCAATTGAGTGCGGGGAAGGCTTATCGGCGTAGACCGAAATCAGGGAGCGCAGTAATTCCTGGGCGCGCTGTTGGCGGCCTGAAGGAAGCGGAATGCGGACCGCCTGCTGGCGCAGAACGCCGGAATCGTCATACGCAACGAACAACGTCGCCTGTTCGGTAGGGCCGGAGGCGGGAGGGGCGATCTGAGCCGGACCAGAAGAAGCGGTGACGGCCGCGGCTTCCAAAGGCGCCACCCGTTTCCGCATGCGCCACAGATAAAAACCCATGGTCAACGCAACCAGAAACATGATCGTGACCCCAATTAGCAGGTGGCGGGGAATCATCGCGTCTCCAGTTGGGCCCGCATTCCATACAGCCCTTCGGCGATGGCCCCGGCAATCCGCTGCTGGTACTCAGGAGAGCCGAACCCGGAAACGCCCGCTGCCGGGGGGACGAGTTCGATGGCGAGCGCGGGGATGAGGATGTTATTCAGGGGGCGTAGCGGGGCAACCAGAGAGCGCACTGAAATTTGTCGCGCTTGCAGTACTGCCGCCAGTCCGGTTTTAGAAGACTCGCTTTGGGCCATTGACGAAGCCTGTGCCGTATCCCAATCGAGAAATGGGCCGCGGTTTTCCCCGCCTGCGGGCAAGAGCGCCGTGTACAGGCGAACACCGGCACCTTCGGAATCGGCATGGACACAAATATAAATTCCCGCATGCGCGGTGTTGGCGAGGTTCGCCCTCTGATCGAGTGACAGGGTCGTGTCGCCGTCACGCAAGAGCATGCTTTTCAGTCCGCGCCCGTCGAGCTCCTGGCGTAAGCGCCGCGCGAATGCCAGGGTCACATCTTTTTCAGCAACGGTGTCGCTGAGCGCCGCGCCCCGCTCCTCGCCTCCATGGGCGGCATCGATTACCGCAAAATAGAAGTGTGGGCCGTGTGGCGCTGCGGATCCGGACGCAACCGGCGGAGCCGGGGGAATAACTTGCGCCGGCTGTGGAGGCGGCGTCCGCGGAGCGGCAGCGATGGTGATGGTGCGTCCGTCATTACTAAAACTCGCAAACAATGGCTCTTTCCCGGCGATCGTAATTTCAGCGGCGCCGTTTGCCTCCAGAAAACTTGCCGAGGATATCGTTTTGTCGTTAAAGGCGAGGGTTGGAGTGCCGGATGCGACGACCGGCACATGGGTGAACGTCATGTGCAACTTCCCCGTCTCGGTCGCGATTTTGGGATTCACCGGGGAAGAGAAGTTCATCACCAATGTAGATGGAGCGGCGTCGCTCATCTGCGCGGTAAAGTGGACGGCAACATCGCCGACAAAAACGCGCCGCGCGGATTCATGGAAGGTAACTGGGCCGCCCAGAAACAGGGGCAGAAGGTTAGACAGAGAAGAAACTGGAATCAGGCCATGATCTTCCTCGAGAAGAAACGGGCTGGGAAGGTCAACGTAGCTGCCATGAAGACGTGCGCGGGAGCTGCCAGCGTCAAACTCGCCCTCGATGTTGTTGTAACGCATCTTCCAGCGCTGGCCATTCAGCTTCGAGCTTACCGATCCGAGAGGCTCGAGAATCTCGAGCAGTCCGACGTAGTCAACGCCGTTCCGAACCAGCACCGGCAGTGAATAATTAGCCGCAGCGGAATAAATCGAGATGCGTCTTTCCCCGGATGGCGCAGAAAGCAGCAGCGTCGCTGCCGCCAGGGTAAGAATACTGACGAGCGAGATAGCCAGCGAAGGCCGGTTATTCCAGCGCATAGATGGTGAGGCCGCTGAGGAGCTTGGGATAAAAGTCAGTAGATTTTTGCGGCAACACTTCGCCCGCAAACGCAATGTCCCGGACCTGTTGCATGCGGACGGGGTTAATTAAGAAGGCAACGTTTGCGCCGCCGCTACGCACTTGTTGGATGGCTTCGCTGGCATCGCGGATATAGCGCACGTGCTGCTGTTTGCGGATCGCGTCTTCTGAGATACCCAGGACATTCTGGAGCAGGCAGGTATGCAGTTGCACGACATCCAGCGATTGCTGGCGCAAAGAAACACCGGCAAAGATATTCAGGTCAGCACGCTTCGGAGTGTCAATTAGAAATGCTTCGTCTGGGGTCACGGCGACCAGTGCCATCCCCGCGCGGCCTGCTTCACGCAAGATGATGCTGGCCCGGTGGGCGTCAATCGAGCGGTCAAGTTTCTCCACGCTGAAGTAGTCCCTGGCGCTGCTCAAAAAGCTCTCGGTATCGAACGACGGAAGC
>JAFAWN010000158.1 GCA_019241735.1 Terriglobales bacterium | reverse complement strand
AAGATCAAAGCGGAATTAGGATGGACGCCACGCCACAGTTTTGAAACCGGGATCCGCGAGACGGTCGAATGGTATCTGGCCAACAGCGCGTGGATCTCCGGGGTTACCAGCGGAAGCTATCGGCAGTGGATGGCAAAGCAATATTCTCTCTAAGATGCCCGATCCCAATCATTCTTCCTCATCCAGCGCACCGCCGGCAAAAGGGATTATCTTGGCGGGCGGTTCCGGCACACGCTTGTATCCAGTTACGCACGCGGTGTGCAAGAGCTTGTTGCCGATTTACGACAAGCCGATGATCTACTATCCCCTATCTACACTGATGCTGGCCGGCATCCGGGACATCTTGATTATTTCGACGCCGGATGATCTCCCTAAA
Organism: Terriglobales bacterium; assembly: GCA_019241735.1. Taxonomy (GTDB): domain Bacteria; phylum Acidobacteriota; class Terriglobia; order Terriglobales; family Acidobacteriaceae; genus JAFAWN01. The sequence goes on along the minus strand of JAFAWN010000158.1, from coordinate 3,325 downwards.
TTTGAGCAACTTTTGGGGGAGGGCAGCCGCCTGGGCGTCAGATTTCAATATGCGGCTCAACCCAAGCCTGAAGGGATCGCGCAAGCATTTTTGATTGCGGAAAACTTTATCGGAGCTAGTCGCTGCGCCTTGGTGCTGGGCGACAATGTGTTTTATGGGCATGACTTCGCCAAAAAGCTCAGCGAATCTGGGCATCAGAAAGAGGGGGCGCGGATCTTCGCATATCCGGTGCACGATCCGCAGCGTTACGGCGTAGTGGAATTCGATTCCTCGGGCAAAGCTGTCACTTTGGAAGAAAAACCCAAGGCTCCAAAGTCGCGTTACGCGGTGACCGGACTCTATTTCTACGACAGCGACGTGGTTAAAATTGCGAAGTCGCTCAAGCCTTCAGCCCGGGGAGAACTGGAAATCACGGACGTTAACCTGGAGTATCTGCGACGGAAGCTGCTTGACGTTGTGGTGATGGGGCGGGGTATGGCGTGGCTGGACACCGGCACGCATGAGGCGATGCTCGAGGCTTCCATGTTCATACAGACCCTGGAGACCCGGCAGGGGCTGATGGTTTGCTGCCCCGAAGAGATTGCATTCCGCAACGGCTATATCAGCGCGGAACAGTTGGAAACTACTGCTACATCGATGAAGAATAATCGATACGGCGCATACCTGCTGCAATTGCTGAAAGAGAAAGTTTTTTAAAAGCCCTGCACTCACTGCGCAATGAAGGCCACTAAGACTGCGTTGGCTGGTGTTTTGGTGATCGAGCCCAGCGTTTATCAGGACGCACGGGGATTTTTTCTCGAGAGCTATAACCAGAAAGTATTTGCCGGGCTTGGCATCCCCGACAATTTTGTCCAGGACAATCATTCGTTCTCGGAACGGAATGTTTTGCGGGGTTTGCATTTTCAGATGCCGCATCCGCAGGGCAAGCTGATACGGGTCATTGAAGGGGAAATTCTGGATGTGGCGGTGGATTTGCGGAAAACTTCCAGCACCCTGGGGAAATGGCATGGTGAACATCTTTCTGGAAGCAACCAGCGTATGTTGTGGGTTCCGGCTGGGTTGGCCCACGGGTTCCGGGTGGTTTCCGCGACCGCGCACGTGCTCTATAAGGCGACGGATTTTTATCATCCGGAATGCGAGCGGACGCTGGCATGGAATGATGCTGAGATTGGAATTGACTGGGAGCTGGATGAAGAGCCCGTGGTATCGACGAAAGATAGTCGCGGCCAGGCATTCCGGGAGCTACAGCTGTTCGAGTGAGTTTCGGATTCACGCAGGCATTGCTGCGCGCAAAATCAAAACGCGGGGTTGAAGTTCCGGTCGCCCGGCCTGCCTTTCCCGTTTTGCCCTTTCTCCATGAGACAAATGTCTCCGTCCTCAAGAAAGCTGATAAAGTAGGTTCTTACGGTAAAAGCTCTTCCCATCGAGCTTCCGCGGAGGCAATAGGTGCGCATCGCAGTGGTCGGATCGGGATACGTGGGCCTGGTTGCGGGCGCGTGTTTTGCGGACCTGGGTCACGACGTTGTCCTGGTAGATAACGATCAGGCAAAACTCACGTCATTGAGGTCCGGGCAGACGCCGATCCACGAGCAATTCCTGCCAGAATTGCTGGAGCGTCATCGCGGTAAGCGATTGCAATTCTCCGATGACCTGCAGACGGCAGTGAAGGCTAGCGCCGCTGTATTTATTGCGGTGGGCACCCCGCCAACCGAGCAGGGCGAAGCCGATCTTTCCTATGTGGAATCGGTGGCGCGCAGCATCTCCGGGGCCATCAACGGTTATAAGGTTGTGGTCGAAAAAAGCACGGTGCCGGTCTATACCAGTGACTGGATTCGCAAGATCATTTTGAGGAACGCCGCGGCGCCGGATTCATTTGATATCGCTTCGAACCCCGAATTTTTGCGGGAGGGGACTGCGGTCACCGATTTCCTGTATCCCGACCGCATTGTAATTGGCGTGGATAGCGAACGCGCCGCGTCAGTGCTGCGGCAGATATACACTCCACTGACGGACGGCAGTTATTACAGGAAGCAGGACGCGATCCCGCAGCCGGACCGGGCGCGGATTCCGCCGCCCATCATCGTAGCCAGCGCCAAGAGCGCGGAGTTAATCAAGCATGCCTCGAACGCGTTTCTGGCAATGAAAATTTCATTCATCAATGCGGTGTCCTCAATCTGCGAATCCGTGGGAGCGAATGTGCAGCAGGTGTGCCAGGGAATTGGCGCGGACAGCCGCATCGGCACCCGCTTTTTGAATCCCGGAATCGGATACGGGGGCTCGTGCTTTCCAAAAGATCTGATGGCGTTCCGCTCGGTGGCGCGGGAGTGCGGTTACGAATTCCGGCTGCTGGATGAAGTCATGCGCATCAACGAAGATCAGCGGCACCGTTTTCTGCGCAAGGTGCGCAATGCGCTGTGGACACTGCGCGGCAAGCGATTAGGCGTCCTGGGCCTGGCATTTAAGGGCGGCACCGACGATATCCGCGAATCCCCTGGCCTCTTGCTGGTGCAATCCCTGGTGCAGGAGGGCTGTGTTATCACCGCATATGATCCCGCAGCGATGGAGCGTGCCAGAGCGGTTTTAAACTCCAGCGTACAATTCGCAAATAGCCCGTACGAAGCAGCCAGCGGAGCGGATGCGCTGCTGATTCTGACGGAGTGGGAAGAATTCGCCACGCTCGACCTTAAACGGCTGCACCGGGAGTTAAAGTATCCGATCATCATCGACGGCCGTAATTTGTATGATCCCGACACCATGGCGGGGCTTGGCTTTTCCTACTATAGCGTGGGCAGGGCGGCCCCCATTGCCGAGGGTTCCACTGCGGGCGCGGGCAGACCAGAGGGAAAACTCGCGCAATCATGAGCCGCCGGCGTGCCCTGGTAACCGGAGGCGCGGGCTTCCTCGGTTCACATCTCTGCGACGCGCTGCTGAACGACGGCTATTCCGTCATTGCGGCAGATAATCTTCTAACCGGACGCCTGTCGAACCTCGAGCACTTGCGCAACGAGCCGCGCTTTGAGCTTCAACAAATCGAGATAAGCCAGCCATTCGACGTCGGGTCCGTCGATTACGTCTTCCACTTCGCGTGTCCAGCCAGCCCGGTTGACTATACAACGCACGGAATCGCTACCTTGAAAGTGGGGTCTCTGGGAACGTTTCATGCTCTTGAACTGGCGTTGAAGTATGGGGCCAAGTATCTGGTGTCATCCACTTCAGAGTGTTATGGCGACCCGCTGGAGCATCCGCAGCGGGAAACCTACTGGGGCCACGTAAATCCGATTGGCCCGCGGTCAGTCTACGACGAGGCGAAACGTTTCACGGAAGC
>JAFAWN010000150.1 GCA_019241735.1 Terriglobales bacterium | reverse complement strand
GATTTGCTTCCTCTCTTTATGCAGGTGCTTGAGTTTCCCCAGATGTTTCACCCAAGGCTTCTCCTGAGAGGTGGTTTTTAATTTTTCCTGGAGCGCTTCGGTGACCAGCTGGCGCATGGGAATTCCGAGTTGCGCCGCAGTGGATTTGACGCGGCGGAATAAGAAATCGGGAAGCTCGAGTGTGGTCTTCATCTTCTAGGTACCCATATTACCATATTTATGGATATTCATGGGTGGGCGTGGGGCGCCCCCGACACATAAGCGTGGCGTTGTGCACCACGCTGGTCTAGGTTGAAGACGCCGACATTGAAGACTGCCCTGCAAGCTGGCGGACCAGGGTCAGAAGTTCGCGGTCATCCCAGGGTTTTTGCAGGAACGCCTTGGCGCCAGCCTTCAGCGCGCGTTCTTTGCTGGAATGAATGTCGCGGCCGGAAACCACGATGACGGGAATGAGCGAAAGGGAAGTGTTGGCCCGCAACCGCTCCAACACCACGAAGCCGTCGCCGGCGGGCAAACCCAGATCAAGGATGATGACGTCAGGTTGCTGCTTGCGGGCTTCGGTGACGGCGGTCATTCCATCTTCGGCGAAGAAGGTGTCATAACCACTGGACTTAAGCAGAACATGATATCCGAGGCGCACATCACGGTCATCCTCGATTACCAGCACTTTTTTGTTGCTCATTGATGATTCCTTCCTGGAGCATTTGAGATTTAATTAATTGTTCGACACTTGCAGCCACCGAAGTCAGGACGTGTGGCCAGTCCGCGGCGGTATTTGGGGGAGGCAGGTTCAGCAGGGTATGAGAGACAGAGAGGGAGAGGCCGGGGTGTCCGGCGAGGGGAAGGTTGCCGGCCTGTTCGCGAATCCTCTGCGCCAGAACTGAGGCCGGTGTCGTCGGCAAAGGCCACGATGTAGGAATGCTCGCCGGCGGCGCCAGATTTCATCCGCGGCAACAGCACATCCAGGTTGGGCATGAGGCATAGCGCCACCAGGTCGCGGACTTCGCGCGTCCACTCCTCCGTGAATTGCTGCGAAGGCGGGGGGCCGGCGAACGTTGTGCTCACGGTAACCAGGGCAATCGATTCCGTCGGCCATTTTTCCTCTTTCAGCAGCGGGGCAATCAGGCTGCCCAGGGAATAAACCGGCACGGTGAAGGAGAAGACGCTGCCGGCCTGCGGCTGGCTGTGAACCCATATTTGGCCGCCCTGCCGGACGACCAACTCTTTGCAGATGTATAAGCCGAGTCCCGAGGCCCTTGCGGGTCTGGCCGCTGTCCGATACCTGGTAGAGGCGTTCGAAGACTTTGTTGCTGGCCTCGGCGCTCATTCCGCAGCCGGAGTCAGAAATCTCGACCACCAGAAATTGGGGATCGTCGGGCGCAAACCGCACCTCAATTTTTATCGCGCCACCGGGGGGAGTGAACTTCACCGCATTGTCGATCAAGATAATCAGTATCTGGCGCAGTCGGGTAGGGTCGGCGGTGATGGAGGGCAGACCTGATGGGGGATCCCAGGCGAGAGTCACGCCTTTGGCGGCGGCACTTAAGCGGAGCGTGTCGCAAGCGTCGGTGACCGCGTCCAAGACCGACATAGTTACTGGATGCATGGTGAGCTTGCCAGACTCCATCCGGCTGATTTCGAGCAGGTCGTCAATCATGGCTTGTAACTGCACAATGTTCCGGAAAACGATATCCAGGAATCCCTTTTGCTCGGCGGAGAGGGCCCCGGCCATTCCTTCCCGCAGGATGCTGGTGAATTGCTTGATGGCGGTGAGCGGCGAACGCAACTCATGGGAGACGTGGGAGAGGAATTCGTCTTTAAAGCGTATCTGGTCGGTGAGGTGGCCGGCCAAATGCTTGTTGGCGGCTTCCAACTGGGTGGTCCGCTCCTCCACTCTTTTTTCCAGCTTCTGGTTGAGCCTGCGGATTTCGCGCTCGTCGGCCTTCAACTTGGTGATGTCACGGAATGCCGCCACGCCGCCGCGAATGACTCCGTCTTTGTCCTGACGAGGGCCGGCATAGACTTCGATCCAGCCGCCTTCGGGGATTTGCGGATTCCGCACAAACATTTCGGTGCGGGATGCTTCGCCACGCAGTGCGCGCATGACCGGCATTTGCTCCGTGGGGAACGGCGTGACGGTGTCATTCATGAAGAGACCGTAATGCTGGTTCCACAGTTCGGCGGGAAGGTCGGTAGCGCCCAAACCCAGTAAATTTTCCGCCATGACGTTCCAGATGATGAACTTTCCCTGCTCATCCACCGCTACCAGGCCTTCGGTCATGCTGTCGAGCACCGACTGGAGCATGAGCGTCTGCCGTTCCAGAGCCTCATAGGAGTCGGCAAGTTCCCGCGCCTGGGCTTCGATTTTCAGGTCTGCGCGGGTGCGCTGGCTGACGTCGGTGTTGGTGCCAAACCAGCGGACGACATGGCCGCCGGAGTCCTTTACCGGCAGAATCCGGGTGAGGAAGACATTAAAACTGCCATCTGCTCCGCGCAGCGGGAATTCCATCTCGAAGGGGGTCCCTCCGGCAATAGCTCTAGTCCACCGCTGCATAACCGCGGGCAGTATCTGAGGATCGTGGACGCTCTGCCAGCCCCACCCCATCATCTGATCGGCGGTGGTTCCGGTGTAGTCGTACCAGCGCTGGTTGTACCAGAAGATGCCGCCGTCGGGTGCGGCCATCCAGGCCAGCTGCGGGATGCCATTGGCCATGGCCTGAAAACTTTCCTCGCTCTCCCTGCGCGCTTCTTCCGCCTGCCTGCGCTCGGTGATATTGCGGGCAATTTTTGCGGCGCCGACGATGGCCCCGTTGCTGTCCCGGATGGCCGAAATCGTGGCCGAGATGTCAATCCGGCTGCCGTCTTTGCGGACGCGTACGGTTTCGAAGTGATCAATCGTCTGGCCGCGATTGATGCGTTCGAGGATCGAAGCTTCCTCGTCCAAACGCTCCTCGGGAATGAGCATCAGCATGCGCTGGCCGATGGCTTCCGCGGCGGAATATCCGAACATCTTCTCCGCCCCGTGATTCCAAGCGGTAATGATCCCCTGAAGGGTTTTACTGATAATGGCATCGTCCGACGATTCGACCACCGCGGCCAGGCGCTCGCGATACTTGTTCCGTCCTGCGCCGGTCTTCATACTCCTGGTTCATTCGGCGTGCGGTAAGCCATACCAGGGTCGCAAAGCAGACTATGGTGGAGGTGCAGAACAGGGTAAGCCCGAGCTCGGTACCGTAGAGCCCGGCCAGTTGCCCCTGCATGCGAAACCAGCCGAGAACGATAGGAACACCGAAAACCGCAGGCAGGAGGCGGCGCGCCATCACGCTGCCTGAACCTTCGCCGGTAAGATAGGCGGCGATGCCTTCGCCGGGGCGGGCAAAGAGGATGGCAATGCTCAACAGAAATATAGCGATTCCAGTATGCAGCGCGACCTGGGTCCCGAGCAGGATGCGATCAGGAGCCAATGCGTGAAAAATGTAACCATTGATGGCCATCATGGAGATGGTCGCGGACAGTAGAGTGAGTCCCTGGGCGGGGCGGCGGCCGCGTTGCGTCTTCGAGTCGAGCAGCGACAGCGCGGAGCCGATCGCGACAAAAGCCGCCGCGGTCAATGGAGAAAGGCGGCCTGGGGAATAGGTGCCTACGGTACCTCTGGGTTCGGTGAAGAAGAGCTCGTCGATGCCCAGATTAAGGTGAAACAAATATTCGGTCAGCACGGCGGCACCGATGAGCGCGACAGCGAAGCCGAGGAACCGTGCAATCTGTCCTCTAAAGGCGTGGGATTCGCCGGGTAGGAACAACCACAGCGAGATTCCGGCACATGCCAGTCCCAGAGCGGTGTTGGGCTTCATGGCAACCAGTCCGGGAAAAACCGACGTCAAGGTTTCGTTATGAAGCGCCCATCCGGAAAGAACCAGGGCGGCCAGCCACAAGGAAAAAACGGACGTCGCCTGGCAGTAAATCCGCAAGAGGGTGAAGCGGCGGGCGGCGGCAGTTCCTAGGGAGGCGGGTAACGCCGATTTAGGACCCGGGGGTGGCACAGCGCGGAGCGCGAACGGTTGAGGCGGCAAGGCATCCGTATGAAAAGCCAAAGATGTCCCTTTTCCCCTCTAATAGGACATCTATCGGCAAATGCTTTCACGGCTTTAGTGGGGCGGGAGGGCTGTTGACATCGCAGCAAGCGCTTTAGCACACAAAAGGTGGGGAGGGACTAGAAGTGGGTACGGCGGTGCAACGTGATGGGTGACAAATCTCCAGAAAGTTCAGCCAGGCTTCATGCCGCCATGCGGGGGAGGACGCGTCACACAAAACTGCAAGATCCCCACTCAAGCCAAACTCGGGCTTGAATGGGGGCAAGACGGAACCTATCGAGCTTTGCTCGATTGGACAGGTGGCGACATCTGTCCCTACACGGGCACATCGCGGGCGAGGGCGCCACAGAAGCTGCAAGATCCCCACTCAAGCCAAAATCGGGCTTGAATGGGGGCCAGACGGAACCTATCGAGCTTTGCTCGATTGGACAGGTGGGGAGACCTGTCGCTAACGCGGGCCCATCGCGGGCGAGGACGCCCACACAAACTGCAAGATCCCCACTCAAGCCAAAATCGGGCTTGAATGGGGCACCCGCGCCACACAACCTGACTGCCTTGTAAGGCGTTAATCGTTAGCGGAGAAAATCATTTTTCGGGGTGCGGCTTTTTGGCGGGCTTCATCGCGGCCCACTCTTTTTCCGTGAGCATTCTGCCGAGAGCGGTGAACTCGCCTGCGC
>JAFAWN010000272.1 GCA_019241735.1 Terriglobales bacterium | reverse complement strand
TATGCTCGTCCTAAAACTAAGGCAGGACAGGACTTTAAGTAACTGAGCGTGAAACCGATTCGCCGTTGACCCGTCAAACCCTAATCGGTACGATTTAAGATCGCTTAGGGCCCGGTTTTTTAAGCATTCGCGCAAGGTCCTGGTCAGGCAAGTGTAAGTTGCTGAAAAGTATGGCGATTTCGCGGCTTTGTCGATTAACGATCGGAGTTCTGGTTCTGGGGATCTTCGGGTGTGGGAGCAGCCGGCGCCCGGTTGCGGTGTCTGCACCCCCTAGCCTGCCCCCGGCATCCGCGCCGCAGACCGCGTCCGCACACCAGGATGCGCCGCAGCAATCCAAACCTGCGGCTTCCCCGAGTCTAACTGCTACTCAGGTTTCGGCGGCTGAAAACGTTGACCCCGTCAACGAACTCATTTCCAACGTCGAGAAGGAATACGAACTTGGCGAAGCCCAGCAAAAACTGGGTAACACTGCAGGCGCGAAACCACATTTTGATCGCGCCTTAAGCCTTCTTCTCGATTCCCCCATCGATATCCAGTCCGATAGCCGGGTGCAGGCCGAGTTTGAGCGGGTTCGCGGCGCCATGCAAACCGACACTCCTCAGCCTGCGGATGCCACGATCGCGCAGAAGTCTGAACCGGCTCCGATTGATGAAGCCAACGGGGTGAATTTCCCGGTGGATCCGAACATTAAAGCCAAAGCCGAGGCCGAAGTTAGGGCTACCCACTCCGACCTGCCGCTCATGCTCACCGATCCGGTTGTCAGTTACATCAATTATTTTTCCACCCGGGGACGCGGCACGCTGGAGCGGGCGCTTATAAGAAGTGGCCGCTACCGGGAAATGATCGGCAGAACCCTAAAACAGGAAGGCGTACCACAGGACCTGATTTATCTCGCCCAGGCAGAATCTGGGTTTCATCCGCAGGCTGTATCGCGGGCAGGGGCGCGTGGAATCTGGCAATTCATGCCGAGCCGCGCCAAAGCTTATGGTTTGAGGCGTGACTTGTGGCTGGATGAACGCCAGGACCCCGAAAAGTCCACCCATGCCGCCGCCCGGCACCTGAAAGATCTTTATAACCAATTTGGGGATTGGTATCTGGCGATGGCCGCTTACAACTCCGGGCCGGGGACGGTGCAGGCAGCCGTGAAACGCACCGGGTATGCGGACTTTTGGGAGCTCTACCGGCGCGACGTTCTTCCAAAAGAGACCCGAAATTACGTCCCGATCATTGTTGCTGTAACGATTATGGCCAAAAATCCGGCTCAATATGGTTTGGAAGGGATGGTCACTGATCATCCCGTCCCCTATGACACCGTCAAGATCGACTACCCGGTCGATCTCCGTTTAGTGGCCGAGTGCACGGATACGTCCACAGGGACCCTGCTCGACCTTAATCCCAGCCTGCTGCGTTTCGGGATTCCCAAGGGCGAAAGCTTTGAGCTGCACTTGCCTCAGGGTACCGCGGAAAAGTATCAGTCGGCGGTCGCGAATATTCCTTCTGACCAACGCATGTGGTGGCGTTATCACGAGGTAGCGCCCAATGAGACCCTGACCTCGATAGCACACTCGTACCGGGTTCTGCCTCGCTCAATTGCGGAAGTGAATGGCCTGGCCGACGGTGAACAACTGCCGTTGGGACAGAGGTTGATTGTCCCTATTGCACCGGGCAGCCGCGATATTTCTGACAGAGTTCAGAGTTATGCGCGTCATGCCACGCCTCATAAAGTCTTACGAGGTGAGACGGTTGATTCCGTGGCTGACAACTTTGGAGTGTCCGCAACGATGTTGCGCCGCTGGAACCATCTTAAAGGGAACAGTCTGCAAGGCCGCCGGGTGGTTTACGTGCATATTCCGGTGACCCCCGGGACTGCCGATTCCACGTCTGCAGGTTCGACTAAGCGCAAGGCCAAGAGCAAGTTACAACCGGTACACGAGACCCAAAGCTTGCGACATCGCGTGAAAAGCGGTGAAACACTCTACTCCATTGCTACTACTTACAACACGACTGTCGCAAAGATACAGCAGCAGAATCGCCATCTGGCGACCCTCCGCCCGGGGATGATCCTCATAATTCCTCCCGCACGTTAATTTTTTGTCAGACATCATTTCGTCCATTACGCACATCTCTGTGAAGGTCAATTACATCTGAGAGGTTGAACTGAAGTTCGGTGTAACATGCAGGCGGAGAGTTTCTGTCTGCTAGAAGCGTGAGCGAACCTGCATGCTATAATCGCGCGCCCTTTGGGAATTAGATGTTTTGTCTGGCGGTTTTTATTTTTATCGGCCTAAGCTTTGTACAGCGTCCGGCGCTCCAGCGCGGCCGGAAAATCCAGGAGGAAAGATGAGTTTTGAACAGACACTGTATATGCGTGACGACGAAGGCGACGAACTCAACGAAGGCGGAAGCTCTTACGGTGATTCCGTAGAAGAAGATTACGAAGAGGAAGATGAAGAAGAAGCCGAAGTCCCCTCGGGCGGAGGATCGGAACGAGGGTCTTCCGGAGGCGCGTCAGGTGGTGGTTCATCCCGTTCGGGTGGACGCTCGGGTGGCAGCAGTTCTGGCGGGTCCAGTTCTCGGGGATCTTCTGGCGGATCCGGTTCTCGTGGATCTTCTGGCGGATCGGGTTCTGGCGGATCAGGCGGAGGGCGTTCCGGTGGCGGGTCAAGCTCTGGCGGACGTTCTGGCGGTAACAAGTCCGGTGGCAGCAGATCTGGCGGCAGCAAGTCGGGAGGGAGCAAGTCCAGCGGCAGGTCTGGCGGTGGCAGGTCTAGTGGCAGCAAATCCGGCGGTAGCAAATCTGGAGGGCGTAAGTCTTCGGGTGGCTCCTCTCGTTCCTCGAGCAAGCGGTCGGGTGGCAGCAAATCCGGTGGAAGGAAGTCGGGTGGAAGCAAATCCGGTGGGCGCAAGTCGTCCGGCGGCTCTTCGCGCTCGTCAGGGAAGAGATCCGGCGGCAGTAAATCTGGATCCAAGCGCTCCGGATCCCGGGGCTCTTCGGGCAAAGGACGGAAGAGCGGCGGAAAGAAGAGTGGTCGTGGGCGTTAATCAGTAAGCACTGGTGAAAAGTGGTTTAAGCCTGGAATCGAGCCGCAACCTCGCGTTGTGGCTTGATTTTTTTATGGCGAAGTGTTGTCACATCATTCGCGGCATAATATTCGTCCAGTATTGCTAACGCACACGTAGGTTTCCCCAAGAGATGACGCCATCCCCCAGGAAAATCGAAACCCAAATCGAAAAATTGCGGGAGCAGCTTCGCCATCATGAGTATCAATACTACGTGCTCGACGATCCGAAGATTTCGGATGCCGAGTTTGATTTGTTGATGGAGGAACTGCAGCGCCTCGAAACCGCTCATCCTGAACTCCTTACCAGCGATTCGCCGACGCAACGGGTGGGAGGCAAGCCGCGCGAGGGATTCGTTAAAGTTCCACATTCCTCCCCCATGCTTTCTCTCGCCAACACCTATAACGCCGAAGAACTTAGGAGTTGGGAGCGCAGAGTCCGTGAGCTTACTGGACGAAACGCGCTCGAGTACGTGTGCGAGTTAAAGCTCGATGGGATGTCACTTGCTTTGCACTACGAAGACGGCAGGTTGTTGCGCGGCATTACCCGGGGAGATGGTGCCGTCGGGGAGGATGTAACTGGAAACGTGCGCACCGTCCGCTCCATTCCGCTTTCAATATCCAGGGAAAAACTGAAGCAGGCTGGCCTGCCTCCGGATTTCGAGGTGCGCGGCGAACTACTCATGCCCATTGCATCCTTCAAGAAAATGAATGCTGAGCGTGAGGAGCAAAGACTCGCGACTTTTGCCAATCCGCGAAACGCTACCGCCGGAACCGTCCGACAACTCGAACCCGGCATCGTCGCACAGCGCCGGCTGGATTACTTTGCCTACAGCCTGCTCAAACATGGGCGCACGCTTCTTCCCCGCCACTGGGAGACGCTGGAAGCGCTGGAGATTGCCGGCTTCAAAGTGAACCCCAGCCGGAAGATTTGTTCCAGCTTCGAACAAGTCTGGGCATTTATTGAACGCGAAGAACCAAAGCGCGAGAAACTGCCCTATGAGATTGACGGCATTGTCGTTAAAGTGGATCAGACCGCGCTCCAGCAGGAACTCGGATATACCGGCAAGGCGCCACGGTGGGCTATCGCTTATAAGTATGCTGCCCGCTCCGGAATTACCCGGGTTGAAGATATTCTGGTTCAGGTTGGCCGCACCGGCAAACTCACTCCCGTCGCCGTTTTGACCCCAGTTCCGATCGGCGGGACGACCGTTAGCCGCGCCAGCCTTCACAACATGGATGAAATTGAACGCCTGGGCCTGAAGATTGGGGACTGGGTAGAGGTGGAACGC
>JAFAWN010000203.1 GCA_019241735.1 Terriglobales bacterium | reverse complement strand
AACGATTGCGATGTTCTTTCAAAATGCATTTATCCATCACAACAAACAGTCCAGCGTCGCCAGCCTTTTTCGCGGCCTCATGGTTGACCACGCCTTCCTGCATCCAAATGGCTTTGGCCCCAATTTCGATCGCCTGATCGACTAGCTCGCCTACGTACTCAGGCCGGCGGAAAATGTTCACGATGTCAATTTTTTCCGGGACGTCTGTAAGAGAGGGATAGGCGACTTCCCCTAACGCACCCTTGATCGCAGGATTCACTGGGACGATGCGATAACCGTGGGTCTGCATGTAGGCCGACACCCCATGGCTTGGACGCAGCGGACTGTTCGAAAGACCTACGACCGCAATTGTCTTGGAGCGTTTCAGTAAATCCGTTATCGGATCAGGATCAGGCGTGACCATTTGCACGATATTGTATCCCCTGATGGGTTTGGCCCTGATTTATTCGGTGCTTTTCTTGCTGGGATCGAGTTTTTGTTTAAACATTTTCAGGGCGAGCTTGCGGATTGTATCCGGTACGTCCTTATTTCCGGAGAGGTGCTTGAGATCGCCGACCAGAATGTTCTTCATCAGGGCGAGCGACACGTCGATCGGGGTGCGCGGATTAGAAACCAGGTTGCGCACGACACCGTAATTTTTCATAAAACGGCGCTTCATAGGGATCCCTCGGAGCACCGCCTCTGACACATTTCTTTGCGCGGCAAATTTTTCAACCTCGCCATCGCTGATCTTTGGAGAATCGAGCACTGCCAGTGCGACCACTTTTGTTCCGTCCCTGATAAGAATGGACCGCTCCTCCTTTGAACCTTTCATCGCGAGCTGGATGCGGCCCTTAACGTCGAGCCGGGAGATCTTTTGCAAGGCGCTACCCCTTTGCTCTTCGTAGGTGAGGCTGGACTTCTTCACCCAATTCTTAGTGGGGACCGTGGCAACTGCAACCGGATCCTGCCCATTGCTCTGTGGTGCCAGGTCTTCGACATGCAAAGCATCCTCCATTCCTCCGATAGGCTGGAAGGGCTTATCGGCTTCTGCGAGGATTTCCGCTGCATGCACGTCGAGATATGCCGCGAGTTCCGCCGTGCTGCCGTCGTCTTCAGCGTGCCCATCGGCGAGCGAAGCCACGTCAGGACGAGCGTCTTCAGAAGTGGGTCCCGGCACGGGGTGGAATGGCAAAAGCTTCTCTTCGATCAATGCAGACTGGATCCCGTTGAGGTTCGGGTTAGAACTCAACGATGAAAGAATGGCCTGCGACCGGGACACGCGGTCGCTCTTCAACATCGTTTCCACCAGTTCGCGCGGCAAAGCGGCTGCCAGTGCGGCTAATGAGTCCTCTCGTACCGAAGGATTTTCCAAAAGCGCTGGTAAGAGTGCGGGGCGAAAATTTTGCGGCGATGTCCAGTACTCCAGCACTTCCTGGGATGTGCGGTGATCTGCAGCTGCAGTCTTTGAAAGAGTTTCATCCCACCCGGCCAGCGTCAGACTGGCCTGTTCGCCAAACAGCTTGCTCTGAGTAGCCAGGTACACCAGGATTTCGATCATTTCGCCGGCTGGAACGGCAAGCGCGCCACGCGCCGCAGTCTGCATCAGAGTTGCCGGCACGGCGGACGCGCGAACCAGATCGATCATGCGCGGCATAAGTGAGGTCTTCCCTGTGTGGCGATCCTGTGCATCTTTATTATGCAATCAATATCATGCGATCAATTTCGTTCCTCACCGCGCCGCATCTGCAAATAGGCGCTGATGAAAGGCTGCAAGTCGCCATCAATCACGCGGTCCACATCTCCGACTTCCAGTTTCGTACGGTGGTCCTTGATTAAGCGGTATGGCTGCAGCACATAGGAACGGATTTGTGACCCGAAATCTATATCCAGCTTGGAATCTTCAATTTTTCTTGTTACCTCGCGTTTCTTTTCCAGCTCATATTCGTAGATTTTGGACCGGAGCATGCTCATGGCGCGTTCTTTGTTCTTGTGTTGGGAACGCTCGTTCTGGCATCCGGCGACAATCCCTGTAGGAATATGGGTAATTCGAACCGCGGAATCAGTGGTGTTAACGTGCTGGCCGCCTTTGCCGCTGGAGCGGTAGGTATCGATCCGCAGATCTTCCGGCTTGATGACTACTTCTATGCTGTCATCAATTTCGGGAGAAACGAATACGCTGGCGAAGGAAGTATGCCGGCGCTTAGCCTGGTCGAACGGGGAAATCCGTACCAGCCGATGCACACCAATTTCACTGGTTAACAGGCCAAAAGCATATTCTCCATTGACAGCAAAGGTCGCGGACTTGATTCCCGCCTCTTCCCCCGGCTGGTAGTCATACAGCACGGTCTGGAATCCCTGGCGCTCGGCCCAGCGCAGATAGAGACGCAACAGCATATCTGCCCAATCTTGAGATTCAGTTCCCCCGGCCCCCGGATGGATAGTCACAATGGCATTAAGCGCATCATTCGGTCCGGACAACAGTGTTTCAGTTTCCAGCCGCTCGACCAGGTGGCGCAAAGAATCGATTTCCCGCCGCAGGTCGGTGTCAACGTTTTCGCCTTCTCCCGCCAGTTCGAAGTAGGCGGCAATATCCTGGCTGCGACGCAGAAGTTCCGCCTCGGTGGCGATCATTACTTCCAGCCGCTTTTTCTCCCGCATGACCTGCTGGGATTTTTTTGGGTCGGACCAAAGATTCGGGTCGGCCGCCTGCTTGTCAACCTCGGCTAAGCGGGAACGCAATTTGCTTGCGTCAAAGGTACTCCTGAAGTGCGCGGACCTTTTCCTTGAGGGTGCTATATT
>JAFAWN010000144.1 GCA_019241735.1 Terriglobales bacterium | reverse complement strand
ACTTGCCACGCACGGTCGAGCCGGGAGATTTCAGGTCCGCCGCAATCCATTGCGCCAGGGTCTCGGGCTTATGAAAGGCAAAAACCGGGCGGCTGCGGGCTTCCGGTTCCAGCAGGTTCGTGAAGCGCGTTTCAACGCCTGTGCTTTGATAACAAAACGGGAGCGGGCGGCGCGGTGCGGGGATATGATCGGGTAATCCTTCACTGTATTTAGCAGTCTGGATCTCAACAGCCGTGAGCGGCAGTCCGGCTTTTTTGGCCTCGATTACACCGACGGCAGCGCCATCAACATATAACAAATAGTCCGCAAAGCCGTGGCCCTTTTTCAGCGGATACTCGCAAATCGCTATTCCCTGGGCAGCACCTAGGTTTACTTGATCCCGCGATTGAACGCTCCATCCGGCAGCGGTCAGTAATTGGTCAATCTCAGAGCGGGCTTCCCTTTCTGGAGTCATCAATTTAAGGCAGAATACACATCATAGCGAGGCGCGATACAAAAATTTTTATTGGAATTAGCTCTTTCATGTGTCCCGAAAGCTCTTAATGCCGTCGAAGTCTGGGGCGCTAAAACGGATAGCCTGCAGGCATGCCGACCCATACAGCCTTGCAGACCTTCTACGGAACCATTCCGCTCATCCTGGTGCTCGCAAGTCTTTATTTCCGCGAACAAATGTTACTGAAAGATATTCTGGAGCGTTTGGGGCGGCTGGAAGGCCGTATGATCCACCTCGAAGAGACCTCGGCAAGATAAAAGAACGCTTGGTGACTCTGGAAACCCGAGCGGGAGTTATCTTTCACGAATGAAGCAGATGAGCCGCCCGGCGATTCGCAGTTGCTTGCACAGGGCGGCTGAGATGAAAATCTGCAATGAGGACATTTCCCTCTAAATCTGCGATCAGAGGAAATCGATAGCACAAGAAGGATAAGCTAAACGGAGGCTCTTTGGAAACGATCCCATGTCACGGCTCCTCCTTCTCTCGTTTGCTTGCGCTCTCCCGCTACTCGCACAATCCAAGAAGATTCTTGTGGCCTACCCGGATTCCGCTCTCCTTGCGCAGTTGCGAAGCGCTGCGCCGCAGGTCCGCGTGGTCCCGGTCTCGCCCGCTACGGTCATGACAGAAATCAGCGATGCCGATGCTTTTCTGGGCGAGATTACCTCGGCCCAGGTGCGTGCCGCCCCACACCTGCAATGGGTGGGGGTGATAAGCGCAGGAGTCGAGCAGGTCCTGTTTCCCGCCGACGGCGGCAGCGACCTGCGCCGGAGCAACATTGTTCTGACTAATAACAAGATCGTGCAAGGCCCCGAGATCGCCGACCATGCGCTGGCGATGCTGCTGATGCTCTCACGCAAGTTGTACATGTTGTATCGGAACGACCAGAAGCAGATCTGGCAACCAAGCCCTTACGGCGGCATTGAGCTGAACGGCAAAACCGCTGTGGTGGTGGGCCTTGGCGGGATCGGCACGCAAATCGCGGTCCGCGCTCATGCTTTCGGCATGACGGTGATCGGTGTCGATCCAGAAGACAAACCGTTCCTTCCGTTCGTCCAGCGCGTTGTCAAACCCGATACCTTCGATGACGTTCTGCCCTCAGCGGACGTGGTCTTCCTTTCGGTTCCGCATACGCCTCAAAGCCACAAGATGATGGGCGCACATCAATTTGAGTTGATGAAGAAGAATTCGTACTTCGTTGCCGTGAGCCGTGGCGGGATCTATGAGATGAGCGGACTCGTGAAAGCGTTGGATGAAAGGCGCCTAGCCGGAGCGGGCGTGGATGTTACCGACCCGGAGCCGCTGCCGCCCGGGCATCCCTTGTGGAAGTTCGAGAATGTTATCGTAACACCGCACATTGCCGGGCGCTCGGATCAGGACGCGGGCCGCATGATTCACACTCTGGTCGAAAATACCCGCCGCTTTGCCGAAGGCAAGCCGCTACTCCACGTCGTTGATAAGCAGAAGGGGTACTGAGAGGAGCAGGGCGGAACGGAAGGATTGACTTTCTCTGCTGTTGTTGGTCATCGAAAAACGCCCGGGCTCGTAGTCGAGCAATTTGCTTGGCCACCCAAGTGTCTGCGCTGCTATGGCTAATAAATATCAGTCGTTCCTTTGCGGTTGAATCCTTGTCCACTAAAAGAAGTGTACGCTCACGGCTTGGCTCCATTACCCTTCCAAGTAAGAACGTTGTAGAGGCTGCCGCGCCGTTGTGATCCGATGAGCCGCCACGAGCGCCCGAGCGGGGGAGTTTGCCCGATCCGTAAAAATCATGGAACTTCCGGCGCAGCAGCCGCGTTCTCACAAGAGGTTTGTCATAATTTGTCATGCCAGGAGGTTTGCAGCGCTTCATGCAGCTACTTCGCCATTGTTTCTTTTCTCTGCTGCTCGTGGGGCTGGCGCTTCCATTTATCAACGCCGCTCCGCGGAGCTTTAGCGTTCCGGTCACCTATTACAAACTGCCCAACGGATTGCGCGTGATTCTTTCTCCGGACACTTCGGCGCCCACCGTCGCTACAGCAGTTTACTACCGTATCGGTTTTCGTATCGAGCCGAAGGACCGAACCGGATTTGCGCACCTGTTTGAACACATGATGTTTCAGGGGTCGCAAAACCTCGGCAAAATGGAGTTCATTAAACTCGTTCAGGCCAACGGAGGTATCCTGAACGGCTCCACACGCTTTGACTTTACGAACTATTTTGAGATTCTCCCGGCCAACAAGCTCGAAACAGCGCTCTGGGCCGAAGCGGACCGCATGAAAGGTCTGGCTGTAAATGAGGAGAATTTGAAGAATCAGCAGGGGGTCGTGGGCAATGAGGTGAAGGTTAATGTGCTGAACCGTCCTTATGGCGGTTTTCCCTGGCTCTGGATGCCGCAGTATGCCAACCAGAACTGGTACAACGCTCACAACTTTTATGGCGATCTGAAGGATATCGAAGCAGCAAAGCTCGAGGAAGTCGGGTTGTTTTTCAAAACCTACTATGCTCCGAATAACGCCGCCCTGGCGGTAGTCGGCGACTTTGACCCGCAGCAGGCCAAAGCCTATATTGAGAAGTATTTCGCGGCCATTCCTCCGGCCAAGGTTCCTCCCTTGCCGGATCTCACGGAGCCGAAACAGGAGAAAGAGAAGACAGCTACCCGTAAAGATCCGCTGGCCACTCGTCCGGCACTTGCCTTTTCTTATCATGTGCCGCAAAGGAACACGCCCGAGTACTACGCCATGGGGTTGCTGGACCAGATGCTCGTGCAGGGGGACGACAGCTTGTTATAT
>JAFAWN010000104.1 GCA_019241735.1 Terriglobales bacterium | reverse complement strand
CTTGGCGACCCCTGCAGCGGAGGCGAGGCGCGGCTGGCGCAAATTTCCAAGCAACTGACGGTCAACTCGCTTGCGGGAGTGAAGGCCGGACTGGACTCCCTGAGTCTCTCGTATCCGGATTGTCCGCAGATTGTGCTGCAGCGGGCGCGGCTGGCCGAGGCAGAAGGAAATCCCACTGCTGCGGCGGATCTTTACTATCGCTATACCGACGCCGATCCCGATGACTCAACCGGACTAGCTTACTTCGGACGTTTCTTTCTCGCACAGCGTGACTACATGCGCGCCGATGCTCTGTCTTCGGCGGCGGTAGCCAGGAATGCAAACGATCCTGCTGCGCTGAGCCTGCGCGGTCAGATTCTGATCATGCACGGAGCAGCACGAGAAGGACAGGCGTTGCTCGAGAGATCCATTCAACTCGATCCCGATAATCCGGAAGCGCAGTTTCAGCTGGGCGCCATTTATGATAAAGCCAAATCCGCAGCCAAAGCAGCGGAGCGCTTTCGCGCAGTGGTCGCCCTCAATTCGCGCGATGCCCGAGCCTGGGACTACCTGGCTTTGAATCTTGAGCCTCTAGGAGACCTGGAGGGGGCGGAGCAGGCGTACCGCAACGGACTGCAAGCGAACCAGCCGGGAAGCTTTCACGATGCCTTCCTCGATTACAACTATGGAAGGTTCTTGGCCAAACGGAATGATCTGCGCAACAGCAAAGAGCACCTCGATCGCGCCGTAGAGCTGACACCGCAGGTCCGCGCGGTGTGGTATGAGCGCGCCAAGCTTGACATGCGACTGCAAAACTACCAGCAAGCACGCGCCGATGGAGAGAAAGCCGCAACCTGCATTGAAAACGGAGGCATCATCGATCTGCAGGTATACAGTCTCCTGAGCCAGGTGTACACACGTTTAGGTGAGCCGGCTCTGGCCAAGAAATATACCGACCTCACCCGTGCGACTCTGCCGCCGGTGCGGGGAGAGAGCCGCTAGCTTGCTTGCCAAAATGAACCGCCGAAGCTTTCTATGGCGGGCCCTTTCCCTGGTTTCGACGACCAAATTGGCTCCCAGGGTGGCCACTCCCGCTGCCCTTTCCCCGATTTTCGAAGATGTAGCGGCATACGCGGGAGTTCGCTTCAGGCAGGAATCCAGCCGCACCGGGCAGAAGTATCTTCCGGAAGCAATGGGCGGCGGAGTAGCCATGTTCGATTATGACAATGACGGCTGGCTGGATTTGTTTTTCGTGAATGGCGCAAAACTGCTTGATCCCATGCCTCGTGGATCTTTGCCGGACAAATCGGATCCGCGCTACTGGAACCGCCTGTACAAAAACAATCGCGATGGGACCTTCACCGACGTGACCGAAAAAGCCGGCCTGCAGGGCCGACTCTACGGGATGGGAGTCGCGACCGGCGACTATGACAATGACGGCAACAGCGACCTCCTGGTCACCAATCTGGGAGGCAATATCCTCTATCACAATAACGGCGACGGAACCTTTACCGACGTGACTGAAAAAGCCGGAGTCGGCGGCAACGGATGGTGCACAGGAGCGTGTTTTGTCGATTACGACCGCGATGGCCACCTTGATCTGGTTATCAGCCGTTACGTCGAATGGGACTTCAGCGCAAATGTGTATTGCGGCGGCTACCAACCCGGCTACCGCGCCTACTGTCATCCTGACCAATTTAATCCCATCACACATCTGGTCTTCCATAACAACGGTGACGGAACATTTACCGACGTCTCGAAGAAATCTCTAATTGGACGCGTCCCAGGGAAGGGCCTGGGCATTGCTATCGATGATTTTGACGGTGACGGCTGGCCAGATATTTTCGTGGCCAACGATTCGGTCGCGGAACAACTGTTCCGTAACCAACATGATGGGACCTTCGAAGAAGTTGCGCTTACAATGGGTGTGGCCTACGACCAAAACGGCCGTGTGTTTGCGGGTATGGGCGCCGATTTCGCGGACTACGACAATTCAGGCTGGCCTTCCCTGTTCGTCAATGCACTCGCGAATCAGAAATACAAACTGTTTCGCAACTTGAAAGGTAGATTCGACGATATCACGGATTCCTGTGGGTTGGGCGGAACCACGCTTTCGCACTCCGGCTGGGGCGCAAAATGGATCGATTATGACAATGATGGCCGCCTGGATCTGTTCATTGCGCAAGGACACG
>JAFAWN010000071.1 GCA_019241735.1 Terriglobales bacterium | reverse complement strand
CTTTGCTGCGGGACCGTGCGCGCCATGAAATACTGGGTGCCTACCTCGCAGACCAGGTAAAAGCCCGGCGTCTTCTGAAAGATGGAAGCTATGTCCGGAGCGGGCACACAGAACGCAGTGCACGGCAGAGGAAAATTCCGGCAGCAGGTTCCAGGTTCAGCGCCCAGGACTTCTTGATACAAGTGGCGGAAGGGAAGCAGTCTCCCGCAGCGATTCCGCCGGGGAAAACCCAGGGAAGCCGCCGAAAAGTTACGGCAGGAAGGTCACGATAAAGAATGATCATTTATTTTCTTCGCCACGCGTCTGCCGGTGAGCCGGTTTCCAACCCCAAGAAAGACGAGAAGCGCGCCCTGGACAAGCTTGGCGTCGAACAATGCGGGTACGTCGGGCGCTATCTCTCCGCCCTAAATGCGCACCTGGATGTCGTCATTTCAAGCCCTCTGAAACGTGCCGTTCAAACTGCTTCGCTGGTAGGCAACGAAATCAGCTACGAAGGCCAGCTTCACCTGGAAGACGCACTTCGCCCCAACTCAGATTTCAGTAATTTCCGGAAGCTGCTTCAGAAATACGCTAAGCATGAAAACATTATGGTGGTTGGACACAATCCAAATTTGAGCGAGTTTTTGGGGCGCGCAATCAGCGAATCAGGATGCGAGGCGGCGGTGGAACTGAAGAAGGGAGCGGTAGCCAAAGTCGAATTAGGGCGCAATTCCGCCGTGCTCCAATGGTGTGTGACGCCCAAAGTTTTGCGCACGCTTTACGAGGCAGCTAGAAGGTAGGTGCGCGGTCTGAACCTCAAGCCGACACCGCCGACAAACCGCGGTTAAATACTTCCCGAAAGTAGTTCCTTTCTTTTTCCACTGCCCACAGCTCCAGGTCTACGCTGGCGCGCGGTTTGGCTACCAGCGTCAACCGTACGTTGCTCCCCCGCACGGCTACCCTGGTCTTCCGCACCGCACCGCTGCGGCCCAGGTTCAGAGCCCGTGCCAACCGCAACAGCAAGGACGAGCGACGGACCCACTCGCGGTCTGGGGCGGCCAGGACTTTGATTGCTGCGTCCTGTGCGGTAGGCCGTGACTTCCCCAGATACCGGGCGATCGCGGCAATAATCTGGCGCTGCTGGGGGGTATATCCCAGAATTTCGGAGTGAGAAATTATGTAGTATGCGTGCCGGTGCCTTCCACTTCGGTTTACGTAATCTCCGACTTCATAGAGCATCGCCGCGGCTGAAAGCCACTCTCGATATTCCGGCGGCAACTCATGGACTGATCTCAAGTCGGTGAACAATTGCATGGCGAAGGCCCGAACCAGCATGGCGTGCTGCGGATCAACCCGATAATGGTCCACTGCCGCCAGGATTGAATCCCACCGCTCTGATTCGATTTGCTTTCCGGACCGGGTACTGCGATCGTATTCTGCGGCCATCTGCGCCAGCAACCCATCACGCAGGCCCAAAGGTGAATAGCGGAACCCCAGCAGAAGGCATCTCTCCAGGAGTTCGCTATAGACAGCGGCGCCAGCCGCAATAATTTCCGCCCGCCTTGGCCCCACCCCGGAGAGCTGGCGGCGTTTTTCAATCGGAAGCCGCGCCAGTAGCTTCGCGATGCGTCTCATCTGCGCCCGCGAAACTGCTGCCGAGCGTGCGCCTTTTGTTTTGTACATTCCATGACAGACCGCAGCCAGTGACTCGGCTGTTCCTGACGTCGCGATTACAATCTTTGGATGGGCGCGGAAAATCCTCTCCGTTATCCGCCCAATTTCTCGTCCCACAAAACCCCGCAGCCGTTGCAGTTCAGATTTTCTCGGAGGGTCATGCTGCAGGAATTCATTGGTCAGGCGTACCGCGCCGAGTGGCAGGCTTACGGTTTCCCGGATATGGCCGCCGCTCGTGATCGTAAGCTCGCAACTGCCGCCGCCAAGATCGATCATTAACGTTGGCGCCCGGCTGATGCGCAGGCTCGACACCAAACCCAGGTGGATTAACCGGGCCTCTTCCAATCCGGAAATTATTTCCACGCTCCACCCGGTCGTGGATCGCACCCACTCGAGAAACCCTCTTGAATTTCTGGCGTCCCGCAACGCGCTGGTTCCCACTACTCGAACCGAGTCGGAACCCGCTTCCTGCACCGCGCGATGGAAGCGGCGCAGCACTTTAACCGTATCCGCCATCACTTCAGGGGAAAGGAAACCTGCGCGGAATACTGATTCCCCTAGGCGCGTCACTTCACGATCTTCGTGGATGGCCAGCAATCGGTGCTTGCTCAAGCGGGCAATCTTCAATCGGACCGAGTTGGATCCGATGTCGACGGCTGCAAAGGTGGGCATGCGGGAGAAACTCAGTGTAGCAGTAACCCGCGGCGGGCTTAATCCTGTGAGGGTGTGAGAACTCCTTGAAAATCGTACCAAGAGCTTCGAATTCACCCGCGCCGCGCAGGAACTACAATCATCTGAAGAAGTTCGGTATCGAACAAGCGTGGAGAACATCATGCCGAAAGACGGCGGGATCGTCGGGGTCTCAG
>JAFAWN010000008.1 GCA_019241735.1 Terriglobales bacterium | reverse complement strand
ACGGCGGAGGAGTGACCCCGCCCTCGCACACTGCCTTTGACCCGGTAATCCAACCATGATGCGCGAGCACTTGATATTCAGGCGAGGTGAAGTCGGTCTGCGAGATGATTCCGAGCCGCAGCCAAAATTGCTGCGGCGTCTTAAAAGTATCTGACCCGGCAATCAGATCTGTCGCCAGATGACGAGTCAGAAAGTCGCGGGGCGAGCACCCGGTGAAAAACACGGCCGCGAGGATGATAAAGATCCGCAGTGAACGCATGAAGTTAGGAGAGCAGGTTAACGCAGAATTGTAACCAAAGCGGAATCATTGCGCGGCAAGAAAGGATGATCTGCAATCTGTCCATCGAACTTCGCCGCCCAGCGGCCGGGAATTTCAGCATGGCATACAGAACAGCACCCCGTTTCGGTCAACCTGTAATCCATGATGAAGTATCCGCGGCGCCGGATCAGCATTTCGCCGCAATGGTGGCAATGAGTGTCCTCGTAGCCGCCAACCCTCCCCGGCAAGTTGCCGGCGTAAACGTAGCGTAGGCCGGCCCGCTTGCCGATTCCAGCTGCACGTAATAAATCCTGCGGCCGGGTGTCGGCAGGGTCTGACATTTTGTAGTCCTTATGAAAAGCGGTGACATGCCACGGAATGTCTGGGGAGATACTCACCAGGAAGTCAGCAAGGCCTCGCAATTCCTCGTCGGAATCATTGAAGCCGGGAATGAGCAGCGTCACAATCTCCAGCCACGTTCCCATTTCGTGCAGGCGCCGGATCGTCTCGAGAATGGGTCCGATGCGGCCGCCAAGTTCGTGGTAGTGGCGGTCGCTGAAACTCTTGAGATCTACTTTGTAGAGATCGATCCAAGGGCGAAGATATTCCAGAACTTGCGGGGTCCCGTTTCCGTTGGAAACAAACCCGGTGATCAGCCCGGCCGCCTTCGCTTGCTTGAACACGGCAACCGCCCATTCGCTGGTGATCAAAGGTTCGTTGTAAGTGCTCACTAGAACTTTTGCGCCCTGACGGATGGCATCGTTGATTAGCGCTTCCGCTGACGCTTCCAGAGGTTGTGACACCGCAGTCGGATCGCGTAAGGCTTGTGAGGTTACCCAATTCTGGCAGTATCCGCAGTGCAGGTCGCACCCTAACATGCCAAAACTGTAGGCCAAGGCGCCGGGATAGGCGTGAAAGAACGGTTTCTTCTCGATGGGGTCGCATTGCACGCCGCCCACGTACCCCCAAGGGACGTAGAGGACGCCGCCCCGGTTGAAACGAACCTTGCACACGCCAGCTTGTCCGTCGGAGATGGGGCAGCAATGTCCGCAAGCAAAGCAACGCACACGGTTGCGGTCGAGCTTTTCGTAAAGCTCGCCTTCAACGACGTTGTCGTAAAGGACTTCGCGAAGCGACGGCACTGGATCCCCTTGCCTATTATTTTAATCCTGCGACTTGGGGTTTTATTTGTGAGAAGCAGTGGGGATGCTAATGGAAAGTTGATGTGATTTTATCCATTCATTAGCGTGTTGCTGTTCGGCGATAACCTGTTCATGGGAAAGACGGGATGCCAGGGCCGCGACCCGGTAGCTGCTTCCCTGATCACCTCCCGCCGCCGCGATCAATCCCCAGAAGTAAGCTTTGCTCAAATCCTGAGGCACCCCGCGCCCGGCCCAATAGTAGGCGCCCAGGGTGGCCTGTGCCACGACGTGTCCTTGCTCCGCCGCTTTGGAAAACCACCGGAAGGCTTCCGGGAAATCCTGGCTCACGCCCTCTCCATTCGCATATCGCGCTCCAACGGCAAATTGTGCGGCCGCGTCCCCGGTTTCCGCCAGCTGGCGTAAGACCGCAAAATCCTCCGGTGATGACGTAACCGGTGCATTCGAGGCTGGCGGATGCTGCACCGGTTGGGGCATGGTTTGTCGCGGGTTCCCGTTTCGAGGCGGACTTCCGGCAACGCTTCGCCAAAAGGGCATGGTCAACCAAAGCATCGCGAGGATGAGTGTGGTGGCGGCGACGATCAGTAATACGGGGCGTGGG
>JAFAWN010000228.1 GCA_019241735.1 Terriglobales bacterium | reverse complement strand
GGAACTGACAACAGGAAGGTTTCAGGTGGAGGTTGAAGCGGCTGCCGCGCGGTGTGTCTCCTGCGATGCCCGCGCGCGTCCCTGGAACAACGCTTGGGTGTAGGGATGCGAAGCCAGAGAAACCATATCTTTGCTGGCGTGACATTCAACGATCTTGCCTTCATACAAAACCGCAATCCGGTCACAAATGGATTCAACCGCCGCCAGATCGTGCGAGATAAGAAGAATGCTGTTGCCGGACTGCTTGTTGATGCTGCGGAACAATTCCAAGGCGCCAATCTGAGTGATGGCGTCGAGGGCGCTGGTGGGTTCATCGGCGATCAGCAAACCGGGGCCATGCAGGATGGCCATGGCGATGAGCACCCTTTGCGCCTGGCCTACACTTATTTCTGACGGATATCGTTTGAGGAAATCGCTGCCATGCGGCAGATCGACATTACGCAAAGCAGTGGCAATCTCCGCCTCTCCACTTGAATCCGGACGATGCGCCCGCCACGCTTCGCGCATCTGGCGCCCGATCCGGAGCATGGGGTTCAAAGAGGACATGGGGCTTTGCAGCACCAGTCCAATCTCGCGCCCGCGCACATGACGCATCTGCCGCTCAGAAAGCGAAAGCAAATCGCGGCCATTGAAATTAATTGAGCCGGAGACAGTCGCGCCCCGAGTATCCAATAACCTCAAGATGGCCAATGCGAGCGTGCTCTTGCCGCAGCCGCTGCCCCCAACTAATCCGAGGATTTCGCCGCGCCGCATTTCAAGACAAAAGTCTCGAAATATCGGGGGCCTTTTTCCGTAGGCAATCGACAGCGAAAGCGTCAGGAACTGGCCGTCGTGTCCCATTTATTTCGCGGCTTTCTCCACCCGCATGGAGATGGTGTCAGCCTGCCAAAAAGTTTGCGGCCGGAGAACGACTGGAGTAACTCCGACCAGACTGGTGGAGACGGCGGACAACGCATTCTTGTGGACCAGGTAAATAAACGGTTCATTTTCCCAGACGATTTCCTGGACTTTATCGAACGCCAGCTTCCTTACCGCGGGGTCCATACTTGATGCCTGGGTGCGCATCAATCGGTCGAGTTCAGCCTCCCACGCGGTTTCCGGTGATTTTTGGCTGGGATTCCACTGGTGATTTTCTGATGAACTCAGCCAGATATTCATTTGCGAGTTGGGATCGAGGTCGGTGTTGACCAGGCCCAGCAGGCAGGCATCGTAATCGAAGGTCCGCGTGATTCGTTCGATAAGCGCCGGGAAATCGAGCGTGACGACGCTGACTTTAATGCCGATCGCAGCCATATCCTGCTGAATCATGGCGGCCATGCGCTCACGACTTTTATTTCCGGAGTTAGTAATGATGGAGAATTCGACCGGATGCGAAGAACGGTCTCGTAACGTTCCGTGGTCGAGACGGAATCCTTCCGTGGAGAGAAGATTCAGCGCGCCCGCGCGATCAAACGGGTGCGGATGCAGCGCCGAGTTAAACCAGAATTGGTTTGCCGGCGACACCGGTCCGGCGGCGGCAGTGGCATGGTTATTAAAAACGATCCTGACGAGGTCTTGCCGGTTAATGGCCGAGGAAATTGCGCGCCGGAAATTCGTTGACCGGAACCACTCGCGTTTATACGGGGCGATTGGCGAAGCGGCAACCTGATTGAACCACATTTCCTCTGAATCCATCGAGGGGCCGGCGTCGTGTGCCGCTTGCGGCGATTGCGACATGAGGCGATCGAAGTATTCACTGTCGAGAGCATTCACCAGCTGAACCTCGTCCCGGCGAAAGCGCATGATTTCCAAATCACGGTTTTGCTGGATGTCCAATCGGATGGAATCCAGATAAGGAAGCCGCTTTCCCGATGCATCCACCTTCCAGTAATTCGGATTGCGCCGAAGAATAATGTGCGATCCGGGAACGTATTCGGCTGTCACAAACGGTCCCAGGACAGCCTTTTCTTTCAGTGGCGAGCGGGCGGACATGATTGCCACCTGATCGAAAAGCTTGTCCAGTCCGGCTATGGGTGCGGGAAAGGTGATTGTGATTTTGTCCTTCGCTGTTGCCTTGCTGACAACGTCACCGGTGCCCGTCCGGAAGGCATCGCCAGTGGGCGAGTGGGTGGCGGGATTCATAAGCTGGCGCATGGTAAAGGCGACATCATCGCTGGTGAAGGGAGTGCCATCAGAAAAAGAAATTCCGCCGCGCAAGGTGAAGGCGATGCT